>CAJTXV010000033.1 GCA_910584255.1 uncultured Bacilli bacterium | reverse complement strand
TTACCTGATCACGACTTATCCATCTCGCACTTTTCGTTACTCTAAAACTTCCTGGAGTATTCTCTTGATAGCTTAATTTCTTAGAACGAATCTCTACACTATTTACTAAGTCTTGGGCTGAATAGGAAGACAATAAAAAGCCACGCAAAATACTAAATACCATCACGGAAAAAAGTAACAGAATGAGTTTTCTATTTTTCTTGATTCCTTTTCTTCTTTTCATAGTCTATGCCTCCGATATGATATTATCTTATCTCCATCATACCCCTCCCCCCAGCATTTTTGTCAAGAAAAAAAGGACTTGCGAGTCCTAATTTTTTAGGGGGTAAAAAAATTATAAATTATTAATTTCTCCCATAGTTAATTCTATAATCTCCGAGATTAAGGATATTTCCATTACATTCTTCATAAGCATCCCTCTATCTTCTATTTTAAATTAGTTGATTGATTTCTTCAATTGACAATCCTGTAATTTTAGAAATTAAAGATATATCTAACTTTTCCTTTAACATGGCTTTTACCATACTTAATTTCTCTTCCTCTATGCCCTGCTCTATTCCCTGTTCCATTCCTTTTTGTTCTGCCTCATATAATTCAGTATTTCTTAACATTTCTAAATGTAGTTCTTTATCATAAAGTCCAATAATTTCCTCATCTTCTGATGCAGCAAGTGCATCTTTTCGATATTCACTCATTACTTGATCCTCCTCAATGAAGCCTTCTAGTTGTTCTAAATTTCCTTGGAAGATATATGTATATTATTTTTATTTTATCTGTTAAGACTTCCCCTTTTTCATTTCTTAATTGATAGGTTTCAATCGTTTCATGATTTCCCACAAAGGAAAAATTATTTAAATTAATTTGAATCGTCTTTTGATAATTATAGGTTCCTCCCCTTTGCATCTTTGATTTATATAATTCCTGAACATAGGAAATATTTCTTTCTAGGGAAGAAATACTTGTATTATTATTCATTTCTATATTATAAACTTCCCCTTCTAATTCACATACAAAATCTACAGTTTGATTGGAGTCATGATAACGATTCTTATCCAATTGTTGCTTTATAAATACAATATGCTCTTCTATTTTCTTTCGGTTCTTTGAGAGTTAATAAAGATAATAAATAGGATACATATTGTTTCCTAGACTCATTGACTCATTATTTAACATCGTATGAAACATCACATCAGATACGATTAGAAATGGTTCTCCTTCTCTTCTATCACTCAGCTTATAGCTATATTCATAATCCATAGCTAAATCTAATAAACATTTTACTTTTGCCATATAGAATCTCCTTTTCATTAAGATAAATTAATTACTTCTAACTATATTATTTCTAAAAAGAAAAATATTGGACAAAAATATTAAAAAAATCTAGTATACGAACCAGGAAAAAACAACAATCCAAGTACTTCATATTAACTTCTATTTACACCTTAAACACAATCTCCTTATATTCTATTAATTGAACTCATTATACCTTATCCTAAATTTTTGTCAAAAAAAAGAAGACTTTTTAGTCCTCTTTATGATTCTCATTTGAAAATTTTTCATTTCTTTCAGCTTTTTTCTTATCACGGCAAGCTTTACATCTTTTTGGTTCATTATTAAACCCTTTTTCTGCATAAAACTCTTGATCCCTTGCTGTAAAAACAAATTCTTCTCCACAATCTACACAAGTGATTGTCTTATCTTGATATTCTGACATTCTATTTCCTCCTTCTTTTTAAATATGGACCTTTTTAACACTTAGTTATCTATCCTTTCTAAATTCAGAAGAAATAAAATAATTAGCTTAAAAATGATCTAGTGATTACATCACTTTATACATTATATCATATGTGAAAATAAAAGTGTATATATTTAATTTGTTATTTACAAATTGCCTCTTGTTTTTGTTCAAATCCTTGTAAAGTAGTTTCTTGAATATCAACTACAACATAAGAGGAAAAGATAGAAGCTATTTCTTCATCCTGTGCAACTTTTGTACCAATCTGACTAAAAATGAATTCATAAGAATGACCTATCAAAAGATTCTCTTTCCAAATATTTGGAAGTTCAATCGTCTCCGTTTCTCCCTGATTATCACTTAAAGTAACATAAATTTTATCTAAATCATCCATTGGTTTTATGAAGTCTATCAAATAAGTTCTTGTAAAACGGCAATTAGGAGTTTCCACTTCCTTCTTATCTTCTAGACAAATAGATTTACCCTTTTCATAATGAATCGTTAAACAATTAAATAAAAGCCCTCTTTTAATTTGATAGGAAATTGTAAAATCTTGCGTTTCTTGATAATAAAGTTCTTTATTGGAACAAGAAATCACTTCATAATCCTTTCTAATTTTCTTCATATCCTTAGAAATTGCTGCTACACTTCTTACTGTTTTTAATTCAACTACTCCATCATCATTTTTAACTACATCCATAAATTTAGGAATATGTAATGAAATATTAGAACCTGTTTTATAATCCGTAGTAGAAAGAGAAATTCCAAACAACATATCATACATTAGAAAAGCAACAAAAACAATTAATAAAAAGAATAACCACTCTGGAATACGAAATACTTTCTTTTTTACTTTCTTCTTATTCGCCATATAGATTCTCCTTTTTATTTATTTTTTTTATCTTCCAATTCTAAAGCATTCATAATTTTCTGCTGATTTTTTAAAATATTTTCCATTTTATCATGTAATTCTTCTAAAATCAGTTCACTTTTTAAATCCGTCTTATAATCATTCTGATTTCTTAAGACTTCTCTTTTTGCTTCCCTATTTTGACTCATCATAATAATTGGTGCTTGTAAAGCCGCAATACAAGATAGCACTAAATTTAATAAAATAAATGGATATGGGTCTAAGTCTTTGAGTACAAATAAATTAAAAATAATCCAAAGAATTAAAAAAAGTGTAAATCCTAAGATAAAAGTCCAACTACCTGCAACCTCCGTTAATTTATCAGCAACCTTATCTCCAATCTTTTTATTTTTCTCATCCTCCTTATCCACATCAATTGCAATCGGTTGATCTACTAATAAATCTAATAATTGTGCTTCATCTTCAATTTCCAAATTTTTATTTAATAACATTTTTACAATATCTGATTTTGTTTTTTTCTTTTCCATATACTTCTCCTCCATACAATCAACATTCCCATTTATTATAGCACATATCCTTAATAATCCTATAAATTTTTAAAAAAACGAATCAACTAAAAAATTTGATTCGTTTTACCCAATGGGTAGTATCAACGGGTAAATTTTGAGGTGATGTATGTTCTAAAGTGTAAATATAATCATCTAAGAGTGCTAAAACATAAAGTTCACTCATTCGTAAATTAGAAATTACAGATTCATGTTTTCTTTCTTTTTTTACCTTTTGTTCTTTATTTTGAAGCCATGTTGCAGCTAAAAGATGATCTGAAAATCTACGACTATCTCTTGTATTTAATTTATGTCCCTCCATTTTAATCATTTCCAAGTATTCTAAAACATGAGCTTCCAAAGATAAAGATAATGATTGATTCAAATAATCTTTTAATTCTTCCTTATGCCTACAAAACCAACTTTTTACACTAGTTCCATCTGGAAACTGAAATGAATCAGGAAATAATTGAAAATTTTCTTTATCAACATATTCGATAAAGTATTGTTTTTTTTCTTCCGTTGTCATCCTAGATTTACGAATAGAACGAATATCTTTTACCTTTAATATTTCATTTTCCATCCATGCAAATGATATAATTTCTTTCATTCTATTACTAGATAGAACTGTTTTCTGTTGACGTTCAGAACGTAATACTAAATTTTGATGGTGATACCAAGCATCCATTTGTACGCCATCGGAAAATCTTACTTCCTTAGATGGCTTATGTTTATGAATTTTTATCCATTCCAAATATTCTTTTGTCCGTTGTTCAAAGTCTAAATGAGAAATCTTCCACAGTTGATCTTTATAATAACCTTCTTTACATAACTCTCTTTTCATTCTAACAAATGGATGAAGAGATTCTTCATTCAATTTTAATATTTCTTCTATGCTATAATTTTTTCCATATATCTGATTATTCGCATTATACCAACCCACCATACCTATTCCATCTTTAAAAGTTAGCGAATCTTTTTGAATTGGTCTTCTTCCTAACTTTCTAGTTTCTTCCATATACTCTTGAATTCTTACTTCCATATCTGGTCTTTTATTAGACAGCTTTAGTTTTCCTTCAAAAGAAGACTCAATAGACTCACACATTATATATATCTTTTGAAGATTTTCAGGCAATGGTTCCTTAGGATGTTCTTTTATAAAATCTCTTACATAACGACGCCAATTATGTGCCCAAGAACGCATATCACTTCCATCAGAAAATTTTATATTTGCATTTTTAGATGGAGTTTTCCCATGCTCCAATACCCAACTTTGATATTCCTTTATTTTTTCATCCATAGTTAACTTCATTGTGCCATCCCCCTAAATTGCGCTCTATTATATCAAAAACAAAAGGAAATAACAAGAGTCATTCCTTGAAATTTCGCTATTTCTCATGATAAAGATCTATTAAATTCATATAAAGAGAGAGAACTGTCAAAGGACCTACACCACCAGGAACTGGTGTAATTGCATGAACATAGTCAATTAAATTTTTAAAGTCAGCATCTCCAAAAAGTTTCCCATCTAAAACAGTTGTACCAATATCAATCACTACTACACCCTCTTTTAACATATTCTTTTTTAACCATCCAGGCTTTCCAATTGCGATTAGTACATAATCTGCATTTTTTAATAGTTCTATGATATTCTCTGTTTTAGAATCACAAACTACAACCTCATTTGTTTCCTTTAGCCACATAGAAAGTGGCATTCCCACTAATCTACTTTTTCCTAAAATCACAATTTTTTTATTTTTTGGAATCATTTGATAAAAATCTAAAAGTAATCGAATTCCACGAACCGTTGCGGGAAGAATTTTAAAATTGTTCAGTAATCTTTCTTGATTCTTAGCCGTTAGAAAGTCAACATCCTTTTTTGAATCAATCGAATCTACTAATTCCAAAAAAGATAATGATGCAGGAACTGGACTTTGAATCATAATTCCATGAACTGTAGAATCCATATTTAACTCATTAATTTTCTCTAAAATAACTTGCTTAGTATCCAAAGAAGAAAAAACAATTTCTTGAAAATATACTCCCAATACTCTAGCCATCTTTCTTTTTTGCCTCACATAGAGTTCATTTTCCTTGAAATCACCAATTCGAATTACGACTAGTTTTAATTTTTCTTCCAAAGCATCATATTCTCTCTTTAATTCTGGTAATAAAGTATCTCGTACTTTTTTACCATCTATAATGATTGTTTGTTTCATGTTCCCCTCCAAAGAAAAAAGAAGTATTTCACTTCTTATTATACATATAATCCTTCTCTTTTTCTAGGAAGAAATGAAAATGAAATTTCTTCTTCCTCTTGTTTTAAGATAACAGTTCCTTCTTCTAGACTCCTTTTGACATCGATTAATCTTTGATTGGTACTTCCTCTAAATAAGGCACTATAGCTTTTCTTTTCTAGCATAAATCTACCATCTACCAAGATGTCTATTTCTCGTAAAAATTCTAAGATATCTGGCTTCTTTTTAGAAAGCGCCAATAATTGTTCAAAGGTATATCCAGTATAACACCAAATATTAAGACCCATCTTACGTGCAAAACGAGCAATTTCTGCACACACTTTGGGTTGCACAAAAGGATCCCCTCCAGAAAATGTCAATCCATCTTGTCCTTTTAATTCAAAAATTGCATCCTTTACATCTTCAACATCTACTAGAATTCCACCGTTACAATCGTGTGTTTGTGGATTATGACAGCCAGGACAATGATGAGGGCATCCTTGGGTCCAAAGAACCGTTCGAATTCCCTCCCCATCGACAATACTATCTTCTTGTAAATCTGCCGCAAGTCGAATTTTCATACTACATCGCTTCTTTTTTCGTGTCTTTACAGATATCTTTAAATCCACTATGTTTTACACGATCTCTTTCCTCTGCTCTTTTCCCATTGTTGAATCTAGAAACATCACCTGCCAAATAACCAGTGACTCTTCTAATCCTTTCAAAACCTTTTCCTTCTCCTACTACTTTTTCCATTTTTGTTCACTCCTTTTCTTTTTTATTTTTTTATTATCTATTTTGATAGTTATCTACCACAACTACAATCTTCTCCTGTAAGTCTTTCAACAGGCACTCCTTCGAACTCATGTCTTCCACATCCTGGGCATACATCATTAATGACTCCAACATATCCACAGACTGGATCTCTATCAACTGGGTGATTTACTGCTCCATAGCCAATTCCTGACTCTTTCATAATACGAATAATTTTTTCAAATGCATCTACATTTTGTGCAGCATCTCCATCTAATTCAATATAAGAAATATGTCCACCATTTGTTAATTCATGGTAAGGGGCCTCATGTTCAATTTTACTTGTGATACTAATATTGTAATATACTGGAATATGAAATGAGTTTGTATAATATTCACGGTCGGTTACTCCTTTAATTTTACCATAGATAGCTTTATCAATTCCTGTAAATCTACCAGATAAACCCTCTGCTGGAGTTGCAAGACAAGCAAAATTTAAATTATACTTTTCTGCATATTCATCACACTTCTTACGCATAAATTTGACAATTTCTAATCCTAATTTTTGACTTTCTTCACTTTCCCCATGATGTTTTCCTGTTAATGCTTTTAAGCACTCTGCAAGTCCAATAAACCCAATCGATAAAGAACCATGTTTCCATACTTTTCTTAACCGATCCGTTGGTTTTAATTTTTCACCATTCGTCCAAACACCTTGTCCTAATAAGAATGGGAAATTATAACAATGTTTATTACATTGAACTTCAAATCTTTCTAATAATTGATCTCTTACCATATCCATTAATTCTTCTAATTCACGGTAAAAACCTTTCATATCTGCTTTTTCTCTTTCTTTTAAAGCAATTCCATGTTTAATTCCTAAACGAGGCAAATTAATGGTAGTCCATGATAGATTCCCACGACCCGTTACAACTTCATGATTTGGATCAGTCACATCCCCAATTACTCTAGTTCTACATCCCATATAAGAAATTTCTGTATTAGGATCTCCTTCATGATAATATGGAATATTAAATGGTGCATCTATAAAAGAGAAATTTGGAAATAACCTTTTTGCAGATACTTTACAAGCAAGTCGAAACAAGTCATAATTTTTATCCTCTTTATTATAATTGATTCCTTCTTTTACTTTAAAGATAGAAACAGGGAAAATTGGAGTCTCACCTTTTCCTAATCCTTCATCTTCTGCAAGCAAGAAGTTTTTAATAATCATTCTACCCTCAGGAGAAGTATCAGTTCCAAAATTTACAGAAGAAAATGGAACTTGAGCACCTGCCCTAGAATGCATTGTATTTAAATTATGAATCAATGCTTCCATCGTTTGATACGTTGCCCTTTCCGTCTTTTCTAATGCCTTTTCATAACTTTTATTGATAATCTCTTCAACTGTTTGAGATTCTTTCGCAAAACTATAAAACTCTGAAACATCAAATTCAATACTATCTAATTTATCAATTTCTCTTGCCAAGCGATCCATATTGACAAATGGACAAAATCCCATGAAATCGATATAATCATAAATCGTTTGTTTAAACTGTCTTTTAAAAGTCTTTAAAACTCCAGGTGCTAAATAATAATCTAATGCTGGTATAGCTTGTCCGCCATGTTGGTCATTTTGATTGGATTGAATTACGATAGCAGCTAATGAACCATAAGTGGATATATCTTGAGGTGGACGAACATATCCATGGCCAGTATCAAATCCATTCTTAAATAATCTTGATAAATCAATTTGACAGCAAGTGGTAGTTCCCATCGCAAAGAAATCCATGTCATGAATGTGAATCGTTCCATTATCATGCGCCGCCGCATATTCAGGTCGCATTAAATATGCTTTCGCAAACTCTTTAGAAACAGTTGCTCCATATTGAAGCATCGTTCCCATTGGAGAGTTTCCATCAATATTTGCGTTTTCCCTTTTAGCATCCTCTTCATTCGCAGATTTTAATCCAAGATTTTCAAGTGATTTTAAAAACTTATGCGTCTTTTTATCATCGAAGAATGACTTTCTAGATTGATTCCTTCTTTCACGATAGCTTGAAAAAGATTGATATACCTCTTGATATCCTTTCTTTTCTAGTTCTTCTTCAATGATATCCTGAATTTCTTCAATTTTAATCTTTCCGATAGAAGAATATTCTTTTTCAATCTTACTTACCACTGCATGACATATTTTTTGAATATCCTTTTCATTATAGATAGATTCCTGTTCCTCATCATCTTCTAGATTCCCAGAAACACTATCAAATCCTTTTTTAACTGCAAGGGCAATTTTTGTTTTATCAAAATCTACCTTTTTTCCATTTCTTTTGACTACTACTAAATCTTCTACTTTTATTAATGTATCTGTCATATTTTTCTCCTCCACTACTTTACTTGTTGTTAGATTCATTGTATTATCTTTTTCACTTTTTGGTCAATATTTTTTCTTGTTTTTTTAAAAGTTGACATTTCCAATTTTTCTAATTTTTATTTTTTTTGTTTTTTTCTTTTTTGTTTTTTTCTGTATATTTCCTTTAATACCCTTAAAATATATAGACGAAACATTTTTTTATTTTTTACTTGACTTTTTAAAAAATCTTACTTTTTTGAAAAAATGATATTTTTTATTTTTCTGTTTTTTTTGATTTTTTCTATTTTTTTCTTGTTCGATTTACACTCATAAAAAAAGAAAAGACACTCTTTGACAATCGCAAAAATCTCTTTTCTGTAATCAAACATCATTTTTGGAGATTATTTCTTTTTCGCAGTCTCATCCTTCATCAAATCAACTTCATAAGTATCATAGTCAGAATTTTCCCTAATTAATACCCCTCCAAAGTTTTGAATGGTACGAACAGATGCCATATTATCAGGTTCCACTGTAAGTATTGGCTTTATAATCTTCATCTTTAACATTGTTTCTTTTAATAGTTCTAGACTCTGTAGCATGAATCGATGTCCTCGATACCCTTCACCTAATCCATATCCTATATTTCCATAACAATTATCAGGCCTACTATTTAGGCGAACATGACCAATCCTTGTAGATGTTCCGTGAAGAAAAATTGCAAAATATCCATACCCCTTTTCAATACTACCTTCTTCTAAATAAATATCGACTATTTCACTAGATGCAACCAGATCTTTATCAATCAAATGGATTTCCCCATGAATTTGATTAATTTCTTCATAAGTTTCGGAAATCCTTTGATTAATTTCATCTTCATCGCGTCCATAAGGATGATAAAAGGCTTGCTCATCAACAAGAAAATCTAATTTGTCATATAATTGTTCTAATCTTTCTTTTAATTGCTTTTTCTTAAATTCAATATATTTTTTATGATCCACCATATCTCCTATTTATTTTCTAATAAACTTAATGAAACTTTTTCTTGTTCCATCTTAATATCGACAACATAACAATCGACAATATCACCTACACTAAATAATTCAGAAGGATGCTTAATATACTGATTGGTTAATTTAGAAATATGAGCAAGCCCATCATTATGAAGCCCAATATCAATAAATAAACCAAAATCAACGACATTTCGAACCGTTCCCTGTAAGTGATCTCCAATATGTAAATCCTCAATATGAAGTACATCAGACTTTAAAAGAGGTTTTGGCATTTCATCTCTTGGATCTCGATTTGGTTTCATTAAAGAGTCAATAATATCTTGTAGAGTATAAGAATCTATTTCTAATGTTGTATTCTCGATTTTTCTATTACTCAAACATTCCCTTAATTTAGAAGTACCAATATCTTCCTTACTACATCCAATCGATTTTAGTAACTCTTCTGTCTGTTGATAACTTTCTGGGTGAATGGACGTTTTATCTAGAGGGTTTTCCCCATCCAAAATTCTCATAAATCCAACAGACTGCTCATAAACCTTATCGCTAATTCCCTTCATTTTCTTTAATTCATCACGAGAGGTAATTTTTCCATATTGATTTCGGTACTCAACAATCGTATCAATTGCCTTTTTCGTAAGACCAGATACATATTTCAGTAAAGAAGGAGAAGCAGTATTAATATTGACTCCCACTTGATTCACTGCTTTTGTCACTACGAAATTTAGGGAATCATCTAATTTTTTTCCTTGCACATCATGTTGATAAAGACCAACACCAATACTTTTTGGATCAATTTTTACAAGTTCTGATAGTGCATCTTGAAGTCTTCTACCAATCGAGATAGCACTTCTTTTTTCAACTGTTAAATCAGGAAATTCTTTAATAGCAAGAGGACTTGCCGAATATACAGAAGCTCCCGCTTCGCTTACAATTACATATTCCACCTTCCTTGGTGCTTCTTTGATTGTATCAACAATAAATGCTTCGCTTTCACGAGATGCAGTTCCATTTCCAATCGCAATCACATCAATTTTATATTTATCAATTAACTCTAAAACTGTTTTTTTACTTTCTTCAATTTTATTATGTGGCTCTGTTGGATAAATTACTTTGATATCTAATACTTTTCCAGTTGGATCTAATACTGCCAGTTTACAACCAGTTCTAAAAGCAGGATCATATCCTAACACTACCTTTTCCTTAATTGGTGGAGTTAAAAGTAAACTCTCTACGTTCTTTGAAAAATTTTCGATTGCGACTTCCTCTCCCATTTCCTTTAATTCCGCACGAATCTCTCTTTCAATACTAGGAAAAATAAGACGCTTATAACTATCCTTAATTGCATCTTTAATTTCGCTTACAACAAAAGAATTTGGATTCTTAATCACCTTTGATTCTAAATAAGTAAGTAAGTCTTCATCATGAATATCAATAGAAACACTAAGAATCCCCTCTTTCTCTCCCCGGTTAGTTGCCAAAACTCGATGAGGTTTCACCTTTTTTACTGGTTCAGAATAATCATAGTACATTTCGTAGACTTTCTTTTCATCCTCTACATTCTTTTTCTTTTTAGATACTAAATTTCCATTTAAATAAAGATATTTTCTTAAAGATTTTCTATAAAAAGCATTATCACTAATCCATTCCGCAATAATATACCTCGCTCCCTCAATGGCTTCCTCTTCATTTTTGACGGTTTCATTTACATATTTACTAGCCATCTCCTTTAAATTTCCAGTAGTAGGAAAAGACATCATCATTTTGGCAAGTGGTTCTAATCCCTTCTTAATAGCTTCGGTCGCTTTTGTCTTTTTCTTTTCTTTATATGGACGATACAAATCTTCTACTTCCACTAGCTTTTGACAAGCCATGATTGAAATTTTCAATTCCTCTGTTAAAAGACCCTTTTCATCAATTAAGCGAATGACATCTTCTTTTCTCTTTAAAAGATTCACTTGATATTCATAAACTTCATTAATACTACGAATAATTTCTTCATCTAAAGCACCCGTTGCTTCTTTTCTATATCTAGCAATAAAAGGAATTGTATTTCCTTCACTAAGTAACTGTAAGACTGTTTCTACCTGTTTTTCTTTTATATTTAAATGATTACTAATTTCTAATATAATATCTTGATTCATACTACACTTCCTTCTTTATCATTTTAACAAAAAAAGAAAAAAAAGTTTAGTACATTGACTAAAATTTACTGATTTTTTATCTCCTCTTCTTCTTTTTCTAGTAAGTGTTTATGTATAAAAACAACTGGTTGAATTCGACTACTGATAGAATCTAATCCCCCTTCTAGATTCATATTTGTTATTTTAGGACGTCCATCCGTTAAAGAATATAGTAATAAAGGTTCTTCCCTTAAAGATGGAATTTTAGCAATATATTCCTTATATTCATTCATATCTAGTAAACGAAACCTTACAATATTTAAATCAAAGAATTGCCCTAAATCTTCTACTAAATCACTTCGGTAAGAATCCATAATAAAAGAAAGCTCTTTTCTAGAACCTAAAAGACAATTCTCTTTTTCCATACATTTCACTTTTAAAGTCGAAAAAGAAGAATTAAGTAAAAGTTTTACATAAGCATTACTAGAATCACTATTTTCTAATACTAGATACATCATATCACCAATTTGAATTTCTTGTCCCTCAAAGTAATTTTGATAATCATTTTCTACTTCTTCTAATACAATTTTACCATGATAGTGTTCTTCTATATCTTTAGGAGTATTTTCACCTAACCAAATTCTAAGTTCGTGAATTTCACTGTTTCCTGGTAATATTTTTTCAGAACTTTCATATAAAACATATCCGTTACTTTCTACCTCTTTTAAACTCTTAGGAGGAAGATTATCAAATTGAAAATGGATATAATCAGAATAGAGTTGCCGATTTAAGCAGCCATCTTCCTCCACCATAGAGGCATCTTCTACTAATCGGATTCTATACTGATAAGAACCACTTGAAATATTAGTCACACTAAAACGATACCCAGTTTTAGTAAGACCTTTTGAATCAGGAATCGGAGACTCATCAGTTAAAGATAAAACGCTCCCATTCCCCATTCCATGATCGACGTAACTTAATTCAAGATTATCTGTACTAAAATAATTAAATTCTGCAGTTGGGGATACAGCATTATTCAAAGCATAACTACTACTAAAAAAACAAACTGTTAAAAATAAGGCACCACAAAGAATCATTATGAATTCACGATTCGTACGTTGTTTTTTCATTATCCTCACCTTCTATTTTATTATAACATTCTATCCTCCATTTTTAAAAGAAATTTTATATAATTTCAAATAAAGAAAAAGGAAGAACCAATCAGTCCTTCAAAATTATAAATTAAGATATTAATTCCCCTTTCACGACATTAGAAGCAGATGACTTTGTAGCAATCATGGAATCTACTAAATCAGAGTTCTCTGAAGTATAGTTCACTGTAATAACAGCTGTTCCATCTGTTGCAGCACGAGCAAACATTTGACTATAGTCTGTAATTGTATTTGAATTCATATTGACTGTAGTTGTTAGAGAACCTAACCTATAGAACATCAAAGTTGTACTCGTTACTTTTTCAAAATTAAATCCGCTAACATCTAAATTGGTCAAAGCGTCACAATGATAAAACATATTACCCATAGTTGTTACATTTGAGGTATCAAAATTTCTAACATCTAGAGCAGTCACCGCATTACAATTGTGAAACATAGATTTCATAGTCGTTACATTAGGAGTACGGAAACTACTAATATCTAAAGTAACTAAGGCATTGCATTCATAGAACATAAAACTCATATCTGTAACACTTAATGTAACAAATCCACTTAAATCTAAATTAGTTAAAGAACTACAACGTGCAAACATAAAAGCCATATTTTTAGCCACCTGTGTATTAAATTCACCAAATATCAGTTCTGTTAAAGCACTACAGTTATGAAACATATAACTAACATCTTCTACTAGTGGAGCATTAAAAGTTCCTAAATCCAAAGAAGTTAAAGAAGAACATTCACTAAACATCAAAGACATATTGATAACTTTTGAAGTATTAAAATTGCTTAAATCTATAGTCTTAAGACTACTGCATCTTTGAAACATTGATTTCATTCTAGTTACCTTTGGAGTGTAAAAACTACTCATATCTAGATTTGTCAATGAACTGCACTCATAAAACATAGTACTCATATCTTCTACATTTTCAGTATTAAAACTACGAACATCTAGAGTCAATAAATGTGTACAACCAAAGAACATATTCCTCATATTGGTTACCTTAGAAGTATCAAAGTTAGACAAATCTAAAATAGTTAAAGATGCACAATCGGAAAACATATACCACATCGTTATAACATTTGATGTATCAAAGGTACTTATATTTAAATTTGTTAAAGAATTACACAAAGTAAACATGTAACCCATATCTGTGACATGGGATGTATCAAAATTACTCAAATTTAAATCTGTTAACATTTTACACTCTTCAAACATAGATCTCATCGATTCTACTTTGGAAGTATTAAAGTTACTTAAGTCCAAAGAAGTTAAACTACTACACCCATCGAACATAAAGCTCATATTAGCTACATTTTCAGTTTTAAAATTACTGATATTTAGATTTTCAAGTAAGGTACATCCATTAAACATATTACGCATATTATTAACCATTTCATCAGAGAAAGTGCTTAAATCAAGAGTGCTCAAAGTCTGGCAATTTTCAAACATAAATGACATGTCAGTTACCTTTTTAGTATTAAAACTACTAATATTTAGACTTGTTAAAGAATTACAATCTGCAAACATAGAATTCATATTGACAACATTTGATGTATCAAAGTTACTTAAATCCAAATCCGTTAATGCTTTACAATCTGCAAACATCGCTCTCATGTTAGTTGTATTAGAAGTATCAAAATATTCTAATCCTTCAATTGTTTTTAGTTTACTAAAGCCAGAAAAAAGACATCTACTATTAGAATTAGCAATGATTCCGCCATCACCTTGAATATAAGCAGTATACGTATCTGAACTCCCATCGTTTAATGCAATTCTTCCAATAACACTTCCATCATTGGCATCTGAAATATCCCATGTTTCTTGTGTATTCATAGGTTCAGCCATTGTATCTAAAAATACCACCCTAGTAATAGAATCCTTATATTTCCATAACTCTTTGTTATAGTTGTCACTAATAGATTGTAATACCTGCGGTAAAACAACATAAATAGAACCATCCATACTCTTTACAATAGAAAGCTTACTCCACTCTGCACGTAAAAGTACATCATGCTCTGGCATCTCAAAATAATCATCACTGAGTTGATAAGTATTCTTAGTAGCCATCTTCCAACCATTGAATTGATATCCATCACAACTAGGTAATAAGTCACTAATCTCTACTAAATCATAAACATGCTTACGAACAGCATCTGGAACATTGTTTGCAGTGCAACCATTCGGAAAATTTCCTTCATAACTTACTAAATAGTAACTTGCAAGTCTTGGTGTTTTCGTACTTGTAACCTTTTCTTCTGTATCCCCGATTGCATAAATCACATTTGCTTCTTGATTCGTAGAAAATACACTATCTTGATTCAGAAAATCATCCTTTAAACGAATATCAATCGTAAATGTTGGTTTCTTACCAGAAGGTAAATGATCAACCGTGAAACGAACCTTCTGCTTTCCATCTTCCGAAATTAACTCTACATCTCCAATAGAAGAACGTATATCATCCTCAGAAATAACCTCAAAATACTGATTATCAATTGTATCTGTTAATATAAATTTATCATATGGTATTGAAATATTGGAAGCCTCTAATAATACATCCCCTAAAGTTTCCTTACTAGCAATATATTGATAATCACTCACCTTTTTAACAGAATCAGAAATAACATCACCCATTTCATATTGAACAGCATTGATTATTACATATGGGTATTTTTCTTTCAAATAAGTATATTGCGATATTTGATTTGGAATATTCTTTGAAGGAGCTCCATCAGTTAAGAATACTACAATACACTCCGTATCATCCTTTTTTTCATAATTTTCTAAAACATGTTCTACATTTCGTAATGCCTGATAATAATTAGTTTCATCCCTTGTCACTAATGCATTAATTCTTTGAGTTAAAGTATCTTTATCCTTAGTAAACTCCTGATCAATTTCAGAAGTATCAGCAAAGCTAATCAGAGAAACTGAATTATTAGGTTCATTTAATATGGTATCCAGTAAACGAGACGTTTCTTTTTTCATTTGGTTAAAGGAATTTCCCTCCATCGAACTTGAAATATCCAAAACTAAAATAACATCCTTATAGGGTTGATTGTTTTTTCGAATCGTATCAATATCAAATGTAATTCTTGCTCGATTGGTAGAAATCCATTTTGCACTTTTCTCTATATGAACACTTCCTGGTTCCTTCGCATTATAATCTAATAGTTCTGAATCAAATGAAATCTTTTGGATAGGCTCTGTGAATGCATAAGAATTTTCAAAAAGGCCCCAACCTAGTAGTATAGTGCCAAACAAAACACCAAATAAAATCATAACTTTAGTTCTTTTCCTATTCATTTATATCCATCCTTTCAACCCTATCTTATAACTAAATCTATTATACATTTTTTCATATCTAATTGTCAATCTTACTTGTTTTAAATTATTCTAAGAAATGTAGTTATACAATAGATGTGAAACATTTATATATATAAAAAGAGACTTAAGTCCTTATGTTACCAAAAAACAATTTATAAGAAAGGACTTAAGTCATGACAAATATATCACAATTAAACAAAAGATATCTACCCCATGAATTAAAAACAAGAATTCACGCAGTAGAAACATATAGAAATGGAAATTCAATTGATCATGTATGTAGAAAATACTATATATCAAGAATATCTCTTTGGAGATGGAACAAAAGGTATGATGGAACTCCAGAATCATTGATGGACAAATCGCATAAACCTCATTCTAAACACCCTAATGCTCATACTGATACAGAAAGTAAATGGATTAAAGATTTAATAAGACGAAATCCTCATATTACTTTATGCGAACTATGGATTAAACTTAAACGTAATAAAGGATATAAAAGACATATCGTAAGTCTTTATAGGCTTCTTAGAAGAATTGGTTTTTATAATCAATTATTAATCACTGATACTTCAAAATACACACCAAAGCATTATGACACTCCTAAAATGCTAGGTAAGAAATGGCAAATAGATGTTAAATACGTACCAAACGAATGTAAAACTAAAAATTTACCAGAAGATAAAAGATTTTATCAATATACCTGTATTGATGAAGCTGCTCGTGAAAGATATTTATATTGATACGAAGAACATACACCAAATAATACAGTTGATTTTATTAAAAGATGCATTGAATATTACAACTATAAACCAGAAGAAATACAAACTGATAACGGAACAGAATTTACTTATAATAAGTCAAAAATAAAACTGCTTCATCCTATGGATGAGTATTATTTAAAACATAATATATTTCATCATAAAATAAGACCTAGAACACCTAGACACAATGGAAAAGTAGAAAGAAGTCATAGAAACAATAATGAAAGATTCTATTCTTTCCTTACATTTTATTCATTAGAGAATTTAAGAAATCAAGGGAAAATTTATCTTAAAAGATCTAATAATATTCCAATGCAAGTTCTTAACTTTTTAACACCAATAGAAATGAGAAATAAATTATTAAATTCATAAAAAATAACTCAGTATAAACTTGAACTGAACCCCAAAAATTGGACAGTTTATAAATAGTTATTAAATAGAGGATT
>CAJTXV010000032.1 GCA_910584255.1 uncultured Bacilli bacterium | reverse complement strand
ATGTAAGATATAACAATGAGTTATGGAGAATTATCGGAGTTATGAATAATGTACCTGATTCTAACGGAAACAAAGCAAGTCATATTAAACTAATCAGAGCAGAATCGATTGGAAAGTATGCATGGAATAACAATGGTACATATGGAATTAATGATTGGACCCATAGTGGAAGTATCAGGGTACCTTTAAATGGAGCATACTTAAATAGAAAAAGTGGAACTTGTCCATCAGGAAGAAATGGAGCGACTACAGCATGTGATTTTAGTGATATTGGATTAACTGCAACAGCTAGAACACAAATTAGTCATATTACATGGAATCTAGGTGGAATTAATTCAGTTAATAATCGTTCATTGGCTTTCTATACAGCAGAAAGAGGAACGGCAGTATATAGTGGAAGACCAACAACATGGAAAGGATATGTAGGATTAATGTATCCAAGTGATTATGGATATGCAGTAGGTGGTAGTGTTAGAAATACATGTTTATTAACTAACCTAGGAGCATATGATACTAATAATTGTTATGCAAATGATTGGCTGTATGAGACTATTACCCACTGGACTTTGTCAGTGGATTCTAATGCAATTGATAATGTATTCTTATATGAACACAAAATGTACAATCAAGGTTCATCCAATACTTTTAATGTTCGACCTACCGTATATCTCAAAGAAAGCATTTATGTAACAGGAGGAACAGGAACTACTGATAATCCATATACTATATCTGGTTTATTAACAGAACATGTTAAAGGTTTAGGAGCAACAGATACAACTAATTTAGCATATGATGGAACAACAGATAACAATTTAAGATATATCGGAGCTAGTCCAAACAATTATGTACAATTTAATGGAGAGTTATGGAGAATTATAGGACTAATGAATAATGTACCTGATTCAAGTGGAAGTAAGGCAAGTCGTATTAAGTTGGTAAGGGCTAAATCTATTGGCAACTATGCTTTTGATGGAAAACCGAAAGGAGTAGGATCGGCACCATCTGCTTCAATGAATTATGGAAGTAATAATTGGACAGATGCAAGACTAACGACTGTTTTAAATAGTGGACCATATTGGAATCGTACAAAGGGATTTTGTCCGATTGGTGAAAATGACAAGAAAGCATCATGTGACTTTAGTAATACAGGTTTAACAGGTATAGCAAAATCACAAATTACAAATATTACATGGAATTTAGGTGCACATAGTACAAGTGTGGTACCTGTTTCAACTCTTTATACAGCTGAAAGAGGAACGGCAGTATATAGTGGAAGACCAACAACATGGAAAGGATATGTAGGATTAATGTATCCAAGTGACTTTGGATATGCAGTAGGAGGAAATAATCGAAATACGTGTTTAGAAGTTGCGTTAAGAAATGAATATTTTGAGAATGGTTGTACTGAAGACAACTGGATATCGGAAAATGAAAAAATAAGACTAATTACACCTATGACTCAAGTATCTTATAATACATTTTTTGTGGACCCTCAAGAACTTTCTGGTTATTGGGCTTGTAGTCTTGCTGAGATTTATCCTGTTGTATACCTAAACACTAACATTTTGAAAATCAAAGGAAATGGAACAAGTACCAATCCATATATCATTGAATAGCAAAGAGAATTTAGTTTTAATACTAGATTCTTTTTTAATTTTTTAAAAAAAAGTGTTGACATTTTTTATTCTTATTAATATAATGTTAATAATAGACGAGAAAAGTCTGATTATTTTTCGAAATTGTTACTAACAAAATTTTAATAACAAGTAGGAGGTTTTTATGAGAATATCAATTACAAAGGAGTAGGTAGAAGATATACTTCAAAATTATTATCAAACATATGAGCATGAGGATGTGACGATTCAATCTAAGGCCATTCAAAGTTGTGTAGGTCTTTATGAAACACCTTGTGTTGTTGTAAAAATTAATGCAATCACTAAAATTAATCTTTTAGGGGAAGTGGTAGAAAATGAAGAGGAGTTGAGTGAGAATCAATTAAGAGATATATTTCAAACTATATTAGAAGAACAAGGTTATAGTATTGAGGATATTTCTTATGATGCAGGTATGGATACTGATGATCGCTTTCAATCTAAGTCTGCTTATTTTAAAGGTATTAATATTAATGTTCAGCATAAGAGAAATCAAAAATTAAAAGTCATGAATTAACATATTTTTAAAGATGCATTTATTTTTTTAAAATATGTTATTAATAAAATGTTAAAAAGAAAAGGAGAAAAATTATGGAAAAGAAAGAAAAAACATTCATTAATCATTTATCAGTTTATGAGGAGGCCTTGATCATAGTGGATATGGTCAATGGCTTTGCGAGGGAAGGTGTATTAGCGTCGCCTCTAGTTGAAAAAATTATTCCAAATGTTGTTTCTTATGTTGAGGAAGCAAAAAAAGAGGGACAATTACTAGTCTTTATTAAAGATACACATGATAAAGATTCAGTAGAGTTTAAAAGATTTGGGGATAATCCACATTGTCTTCGTGGTACGAGGGAAGCAGAACTTGTCGATGAACTACAGGAATTTGAGGAGGAAGGAATTTCTTTTGAAAAAAATTCAACAAGTTTTATGTTTTCAAAAAATCCAAACTTTCAATATGGATTTATCGAAATGTTAGACAGATTAGAAAATCTTAAGAAAGTTAAAGTATGTGGATGTTGTACAGATATTTGTGTTGTAAATGGAACATTACCTATGATGAATTATTTTGATCAAAATAATCGAGGTGTAGAAGTTGAACTTTTAGAAGATGCCATTTCAACCTATGATGCCACTTGGCATGAGAAAAATCAATATACGGATGCTGCTTACTTGTTACTAGAGCAACAAGGAGCTAAAAAAGTAAAAAAATTAGGAGGAGAATAATATGAAAGACGTATATAAATTAGAAGTTTTTAAAAATTTAATTAACCAATTTTGTGGGGAGGAACAAAAAGAAAAATTTATTAATAATTATCCTAATTTTCCAAATGGGATTAATCTTAGTTATGGGATGGGTGAAGTTGTTGATGTCTATACATTAGTAGAAAGTATTATGAATAATCTTGGACTAGATGATGAAACAATTAGTAGAATTAGAAATGTTATGAATTCTTTACCTAGTGAAGTAGGAGAAAAGAATAATACTTTAATGACAGATTTATATGAACTTACTATGTCAGATATTTACTATAATGGAGGAATGAAAGACTGGACTGGGTATTTTGATTTATTCCACCGAAGAAATGTTTTCAATGGAGGATATCAAATATCTGCTGGTTTGGAAGAAGCAATTGAATATATTCAGAATTTTCATTTTAGTGAAGAAGATATTGAATATTTAAGAAGTACTGGAAAATTTAATGAAAACTTTTTAGAATATTTAAAAAATATCCGTTTTACAGGAAATGTTTGGGCTGTACCTGATGGAACACCAATTTTCCCCAATGAACCCAATATGACAATTGAGGCACCTATCATCGAAGGACAAATCTTAGAAACAGCTTTACTTACGGCTTTTAATAGCGCTTCTTTAGCATCTACTGCCGCAAAGAGAATTACAGAAGTAGCAGGAAACCGTTCAGTTGCTGAATTTGGAGCACGTCGTGTACGTGGAGGATTAGATGCAACCTTAGTAGAAAGTAAATATGCTTATATGGGTGGATGCAGTGCGACCAGTAATACTTTAGCGGGTAAATTATATGATATTCCAGTGACAGGTACGATAGCTCATTCATTGGTTCAAGCATTTGATGATGAGTATGAAGCATTTTTAACTTATGCGAAGGGAGCTCCTGATAAAAATAAATTAACTTTACTAGTCGATACTTATGACACGATTGGTGGAATTTTAAATGCAATTCGTTTGCAGAAAGAATATTTAGATTCACTTGGATATAAACTTGCAGGAATTAGAATTGATAGTGGTGACTTAGTTTATTTAACAAAAGAAGCTAGGAGGATGTTTAGGGAAGCTGGAATGGATTATGTTCAGATTTGTGTATCTAATGGATTAGATGTGGATTCTTTACAAGACTTTTTAAATCGTGGCGCTGAAATTGATACACTTGGAATTGGAGATAATATTGTAGCACCACGCGAGCGAGCAGATCATGTTTATAAATTAGTCGCTGTTCAAAAAGAAAAAAATGGAGAAATCACTTCTAGAATTAAGGTGAGTGGAGAAACCGCAAAAACTATCAATCCAGGATTTAAAAAGGTTGTTCGTTTTTATGATCAAGATACAAATCAGGTCTTAGGGGATGTAATTACTTTAAGAAATGAAGAGATTGATAAAGAACATTATACTTTAGTAGATCATAATAATACATGGAAAAAAACAGAACTTACGAATTATACAGTTCGTAACTTACAAGTACCTATTTTCGTAAATGGAGAACTTGTCTATGAGATTCCATCTTTAAAACTTAGAAGGGACTATACAAATGAAGAGTATCAGACGTTAACAGAACGTATTACAGATCCAGTCAATCCACATACTTATTATGTTGATTTAAGTGAAGATTTAAGAAATTTAAAAGAAGAAATGTTACATAGGGCAACTTTAGAAGTAGAAAAGAGAAAACAGGGATATCAGAAATCTTTAGGAGAAAGAAAATAGTGGATGCTAGAGAATGGAAGGAATTAGAGGGTTATGTAGAAGAGCTGCAAACTATTTTGGTAGAGCCTGTTCTTACTCCCTCTCGTTTTTTATCAACTACAGGTGCATATTATCATTTAAATAATGGAAAAGTAATTTATAGAGAAGAACTTTTAAAAGATGGTGGTGATGGAAGTGCTGTCATTATTCTTCCCATTACAGAAGATAATCAATGTATTTTGGCGATAGAACCTAGAGTGCATACAAAGAAGACTGTTGGGATTGGGTTTCCTGCGGGATATATCAATCTTTGTGAAAATTACTTAGATGCTGCAGGTCGTGAACTGTTTGAAGAAACTGGTTATCAAGCAGATCATCTTCAATATTTAACAGAGTTTTATCAAGACGAAGGTTGTAGTGCTGCCTATAATTATGGTGTTTTGGCAACGAATTGTAAAAAAATAGGTAGTCAAAAGTTAGATGATGGGGAGTTCATTCGTTATTTTCTTTGTGATTTTGAGGATGTCGAAGAACTCATTGATAAAAAATATATTTTGGGTGCCAATAGTCAACTTGTTTATGAAAGAGCAAAAAGGTTATTAAAAAAATAATGTGTTATACTAAATAAAGGAGGTATTTATGAAAGAGTATGGTTTTATTAGAGTGGGGGCGGCTGTTCCAGAATTAAAGGTCGCAAATCCTAAATTTAATGTAGAAAAAATTTTAGATGTGGTAAGTGATGCTAGTAAGAAAGAAATTGGTGTTTTGGTATTTCCAGAGCTTTCTATTACAGGTTATACTTGTGCAGATTTATTTATGCAGGATCGTTTATTAAAAGAATCCCTACTTGGTCTAGAACGATTAAAAGAAGAAACCAAACAATTATCTTTGGTTCTAATTGTTGGAGCACCCTTAAAGATTGGAAATCAATTATATAATTGTGCTTTCGTTTTACAGAAAGGTCAAATTTTAGGTGTGATTCCTAAGACATATATTCCTAATTATAATGAATTTTATGAAAAACGTTGGTTTGCACCTAGTGAAGATTTATTAGAGACAGAAATTGTTTTATTTGGTGAAACTGTACCAATGGGAACGGATCTTATTTTTGAAGATCAAGAATTAAAAGAAGCAGCGATTGGAATTGAAATTTGTGAGGATTTATGGAGCATTGTACCACCAAGCACAGATCTTGCTTTAAATGGAGCGACTCTTTTATTTAATCTTTCTAGTAGTAATGAAATTATTGGGAAGTATGAATACCGTAAAAATTTAGTAAAAAACCATTCTGCGAAATTGATTAGTGGATATATTTATACTTCTAGTGGAATTTGTGAGTCTACTACGGATGTTGTATTTTCTGGGTCTGCAATGATTAGTGAAAATGGAAGTATTTTAAAAGAGAATGAACGTTTTCAATTTGAGAGTAATTTCATTTATCAAGATATCGATGTATTAAAGCTTCACAATATGAGAATTAAAGATATTAGTTATATGGGAATTAAGCCAAGAAGAGGGGTGCGAAGAATTCTTGTAGATATTCCTAATACAAAGACTTTGGAAAGGCATATTTCTAAAAATCCATTTGTTCCTAGTAATCCTGATTATAGAAATGAACGTTGTAGTGAAATTTTCCGTATACAGGCATCAGGACTCGCAAAAAGACTTCGTCATATCGGATGCAAAAAAACAGTGATTGGCATTTCTGGTGGACTTGATTCAACGCTTGCTTTCTTAGTCATTACAGAAGCCTATCGTATGCTTGGAATTTCTTATGACAATATTATCGCTATTACGATGCCAGGATTTGGAACTACTTCTAGAACTTTAAATAATTCGATTGCTTTAATGGAAAAATATGGAGTTACCATTCGTGAAATTCCAATTGTCGATGCATCCCTTTTCCATATGAAGGATATTGGTCATGATAAAGATGTGCATGATGTTACTTATGAAAATGTACAAGCAAGAGAGAGAACTCAAATTTTAATGGATATTGCAAATCGTGAGGGTGGACTTGTCGTTGGTACAGGTGATTTATCAGAACTAGCTCTTGGATGGTGTACTTATAATGGAGATCATATGAGTATGTATGCGGTTAATACCTCTATTCCTAAGACATTAGTTAAGTATTTAGTTCGGTATGTTGCAGATACGAATGAATCTGCCAAACAAGTGCTTTATGATATTTTAGATACTCCGATTTCTCCTGAATTACTTCCCCCAACGAAGGATGGTAAAATCAAACAAAAAACAGAAGATAAAATTGGTCCATATGAACTTCATGATTTCTTCTTATATCATTTTTTCCGTTATGGTGCAGAATCTAAAAAGATTCTTTTTATGGCAAGTCAAGTTTTCGAGGGAGAATATTCACTCGATGCAATTAAGAAATGGTTATGTGTTTTCTTAAAGAGATTTTTCTCTCAACAGTTTAAAAGAAGTTGTTTACCAGATGGCCCTAAGGTTGGTACGATTAGTTTATCTCCTAGAGGCGACCTTCGTATGCCAAGTGATGCGGATGTAGAAGTTTGGATTCATGAGTTAGAAAGTGAAAGTAAATAAATATTAAAAACAGAAAAATTTTTTAGGATATTTTCTGTTCTTTTGGTTGATTTTTTTAAATATTGTGATAGAATATCAGGCACTAAGGAGATTTTTTAGATGAAAGAAATATATTCAAATGCAGAAGATTGTAAGTATCTTGCTCGAAAATTATGTAAAAAATTAGGAGGAAAATTTGATATTTATGGAGTTCCTTATGAAGTAGTAGATGGTTATTATCATAGTCTCCCTCTTTCTAAATATTCTAGTTATTCAGAATATAAAAGGGACCAGATTCATTTTTATTATAAATTTAGTAGGGATAATTTTCTTAGAATTGGTGTTGAAAATTGTCTTTCTCAAGCGAGTTATGGTCATAAATTAGCAGCATTAAGTGATATTTATGAAGCACTACTAGATGAGTTTGGAGAGCCTACTGTATTTTTTTCTATAAAAGATGATGAGGATGAAGGACTACATTTTCAGTGGAACTTTGTTAATAAAGAAGAAACAATAGAGGAGTTTATGCATGGATTCCCATTCGACGATGGAGAAGTAGATTTGGCTATTGTCATTGGAAAAACAGAGGGATTAAATGAGGAGACAAGAAAGTTGTTTTCACGCCAAATGGCACTTCCTTATGAATTACTGCCACTTATTAATGAGAATATTGAAGAGTATGTGAAATATAAATTTGGTTCGGAAAAGTGCACTCAAGATGAAAAGAATTCTGGAAGTTATCAAAAGGTAATCTCTAGTTCTAATGGAGCAGGAAGATAATTCCTGTTTTTTCTTTTCCTCATTTACGAATTTGTGATACAATAAAAAAGAAATTATATGCTTTTTTAAATGGATGGAGGGTTATTTATGGAGAACAAGTACAATCTCACAAGAGAACAAAATGTGTTTGTTGCAAAAAGAAATATAGTAGATTATATTTGGAAAAGTGCCAATCTAGAGGGAATTGCTGTTACATATCCTGAAACGCAAGCAATTTATGATGGTGGTATTGTTAATGGTTTAACTGTAGATAAGATTATCGCAATCAACAATTTAAAATATTCTTGGCAATTTATACTTGAAAATGATGGAATAGATTATGATTTTAAGGCATTGTGTCAATTACATAAATTAACCTGTGATAAACTTGTGTTGGAGGGACAACTCGGAAGAATCCGAACTACCCCCGTAAATATTGGTGGGACTAGTTGGAAACCTCAATTTCCGGTTGAAAGTCAGATTAAGGAAGAATTGGATGAATTATTAAATCAATCTGATAAAACAAAAACAGAGATGGCGATTGAAATTATGTTATGGGTAATGAGACGTCAAATGTTTATTGATGGGAATAAAAGAGTTGCTATGTTATTTGCTAATAAATTGATGATTGATCATGGATGTGGAATTATAACAATCTCACAGGAAAATCAGCCTACATTCTTTGAGAAGTTGATTCAATTTTATGAAACAGGGGACAATTTGGATTTAAAGAAGTGGATTTATGAAACAAGTATTGATGGATTAAATCTCAATGAATAGATGAATATAATATTAGGATCAAGAATCGTATTATAGGAAAGTCAAAATAAAACAGGATATCTAGTAAGATTAGATTCCTGTTTTTAAATTTCTAATCGAAATTATCTCCAAATCTTAGACCTTTTTGCCATATACTTTCTTTTGGATTTTCTTTCATTGCGAGTGGATTAAATGCTAGGGATATTCTTTCTTGGCTAAAGTTTACGATTCCTCTTGCAAAATATGTTGGTAGATTACTTCCGTGATCTATTTCTTCTAGTATTGCAACTGGATAATTCCATTCGCTATGCCCCATCTCTTTATATTTTTTCATCATATGTGTAGCCTTTTTTTGTAGATAAGTGAATTGATTATTTCGTTTAGAACAGATTTCTTCTACGATTGAGTATTTTCCAAAGTCATTATACTGTATCATTTTTTCTACGTTGATACTATCCCAGTCTACTCCTTGAGTCATTTTTGTTTCAGGATTTTCTATTAATACGTCGAAAAGATGTCTTGGGTGGCAAAGATAAATTACATTTCCCTCCGTTCGAATTGATAACATTGCTTTTAATTTTTTGGTAGTTTCGATATTGTCACTTTGTTGATTCCATTCGTATGATAATACTTCTAAATTATTTGTTTCCATAAATTTTTCCTTCTTTTCATTTTTAATAATTTGATTTATTATAAATGTTTTAATTTTTTCGTCAATAATTATAATTTTTAAAATTTTATTTCATGTATTTTCTTTTTTCTTTATTATTAATAATAAAGGTGAAAAAATGAATAATGAGGAAAAGAAACCTTATGGATTCTGTAGAAACTGTGGACAACCTTTTACAAAAGAAGGTGTATTTTGTGAAGAATGCGGGAGTGATTTATCTAATATTAAAGAATCTATAAAAAATCGTAAACAGAAAGAACGAGAAAAGGAACAACTAGTAACTAGCAATACAAATAAAGGAAAGAAGGACCATAATGTAGTGATTGGATTTGTAGCAGTTTTATTAATCGTAGGACTTGTTATTGGGGATTTTATTTAAAACCATACTTAGAAAAAGAAAAAACGTTGGAAGAAGCATGGGGACAAACCTATTATGTTTATCTAGAAGAAATGAAGGAAGAGAAAAAGGGAGATAAGGCAGGAATTTCAGAGGATATCAGGAATGAAAAACTTACTTTTTATGAAATTTCTGATTTAGAAAATCCAATGATGGTACTAAATTATCAAAAAGATGAACAAACCTACTCAAATATTTATTATATTGAAAATGAAAAAGTCAATGTTTTCATTTATCAGGAACCAATAGAGGTAGGATTATTATATGATATTCAATCATTACTATGCTCATACAAGTAAGGATGAAAAGGATAGTTATAAGAAGGTTTCAGATCAAATTACTGAAAGGGATGAAAATAAGAATGATTCAACAGAAGTTTTGGAAGTGTCCAAATATATTCTTTCAAAAGGGGATGTTCAAACAGTAACAGATGAAGATGGAAATGATATTTCTGTTTCTAAGTTTGATACTACTTTTGTAAAAGTAGAATTGGATAAGAAAAATTTAATTGATTATAAGAATAATCTTACAGAAAAAGAATTAAAGGATTTAATTGGTAAAGCTACGAAATCTTATCAGAGGCAGAAAGATATTATTAATAAAGAGGTAGAAAAAAAGGTTAAAGAAATGACTGAAAAACAAGAGCAAATTGCAAAAATTAAAGAAGAAATCCAGAAAAGAGGTTTTAAAGTCGAAGATCATTATTTAAAATATGGAAAATATAACAGTAGTCAAGAAGCTTTCTTTATTTCTGGTGGATATTATACTTTAAATCTATATGGTATCTTTGTTTATGAAAATACATGGGAAAATATGATGGGTGAAAGGACAACAACAAAAAGGACGGGAACTTATGAAGTCAAGTATTCAACTGGAGATATGAGGAATCCAATACAGTGTTGGGTAATTATATTCTATACAAAAGATAACGAATTTACTGCAAGGCAATACTCCAATACTTGGACACTTGTAGAATAAAAGAGTTTTGTGAATTTCTAATAGTGATTTACAAAAAACTCTTTTTAGTTTGAAAAAATTTTATAAAACAGTTCTGGATAGTCGTTTAAAAATAAGATTTGATTAAAGATACTGTTGGATAGAGCCGTTGATTTCTCTCCTTTAAAGAAGTTATAAGTTAATGTTAAATCATTGGCTGTTCCTAGGTAAACTATAATTTCTTTATTTAACTGTAGTTGTTGATGAAAGATTTCATCACTTAGAAATCCAGTTCCAAAAACATAGAAATCAACATCTATATAATTTAGATTTCCACCAAATAATACAATTCCCTTTTTCCAAGGGATGTTTTTTGTTTTTAATAATTCTATGAAAGAAACGTTGACACTTCCTAAATATAAATTTAAGTCTTGATACGAATTTAGTTCATTTAAGAGATGCTCAATATAGTTTGTATTAATATTCTTAAGGGCTAGGAGATTTTCTTCGGAAGTAACTGGAATGGTTGTTGGAAGTAAGTTTAAAAAAATTTTATGTGAACTTTTTTGCTTTTTATAAAATGTAAGTGCTTCTTTTAAGGTTAATAAGTCTAAATGGGTCAATTCCTCTAAATTCTTATTTGTAATGGTTTGAATTGTCGTTTGATTATCTGTTACAGGGCTGAATATAACGAACTGGTTATCTTTTGTAATTGCTACATTAAATCCCACACCTTCTAAATCTTTTATAGGTTTTGATGTCACTTCTAAAAACTCTGTATTGTTGTAAAGATCTGTTTTATTTGCAAGAATTTGCATATTTATCACCTATTATTATTTATGTTTTTTTTCTCTTTTCAGTACAATTTTTAAGCAAAAGGATTTTCAATTTCTGCAGTTTGTAAATTTGTATTTGTAAAATTGGTTGCTACTACATAAAGACCAATCAGTGCAACAGCGATGGATAGTGTGGATCCAACAATTTGTAATTCTAGTGCAGAGGTATCTTGATTTGTATTTTTTGCGAGTTGATATGACTCATAATTTAAATATAGAAATAAGATAATTAATAGTAGAATAAATATTTTATTGGCAAGAGCAATTGTTTGAGATTCCTCCCCAGTTAAAAATTGTTCCTTGTTAAGAGCATTTTTTCTTTGATTGAAAATAATAATAATAGATACAATGAGAGAGATAATATAGAGAATACATCCTAATAATTGTCCATCAATGATTTTTAGTTGTTTATTTTGTAATTCTTTTTCATTCATAGGTACTCCTTAGTTCTTATAATTTTTTATTCTATTTTATTTTTTTTATGATAAGGGTTGACAAATATATTTGTTATTAATATAATGTTAATAACAAATATATTTGATTCTAAAGTATAAATTATAGAAATGAGGGAATGGTATGAAAAATAATTTAAAATTAATAGTTATGGAAAATTGTCTAGAATTTGGAAAAATGGTAGACTTTCATTTACAAAAAACTTATCATGAGTCTGTAATTCTTCCAATTTCTAATAGTAGATTCTCCAATGGAGAAGGAAAGATTATGATTGATGGAAGTATCAGAGATCAAGATTTATATATTTTATCAGATGTTGGCAATTATGATATTTCTTATTCGATGCATGGAAAGTGTCATTTGATGTCACCAGATGAACATTTTCAAGATATTAAAAGAGTTATTTCTGCAGCTTCTGGATATGCTTCTAAAATTACGGTGGTAATGCCTCTTTTATATCAGTCACGGCAACATAAAAGGAAAGGAAGAGAGTCACTTGATTGTGCCATTGCCCTTCAAGAACTAGAACGTCTTGGTGTTCATCATATTGTGACGTTTGATTGCCATGATCCAAATGTTAGTAATGCAGTTCCTCTTCTTCCATTTGAAAGTTTTTATCCAACCAATGCGATTCTTTCTACTTTACTACAAAAAGAAAAAGTGAATTTAAAAAATTTATTGGTAGTGAGTCCTGATTTTGGTGCAATGGAGCGGGCACAGTATTATGCAGAAATGTTAGGATGCAATGTAGGTGCATTTTATAAAAGACGAGATTTAACACAAGTAGTGGATGGCAAGAATCCTATTTTAGAGCATACTTATTTGGGAGAACCTGTAGAAGGAAAGGATATTTTAGTTGTAGATGATATGATTGCATCAGGTACTTCTATGATTGAAGTTGGGGAAGAATTAAAAAAACGAGGCGCTTCTAATGTTTATTTAGTCGCAAGTTTTGCTTTACTTACAGGAGGGATTATGCCATTCGTAGAAGCTTATCAACAAGGACTTTTTGATAAACTTTATTCTACTAATTTAAGTTATGTACCAGATTCTATTAAAAATGAAGATTGGTATCAAGATGTGGATTGTTCTATGCAACTAAGTGAAATTATTGAGACCCTTCATGAAAAAAGACCAATGAGTCCATTGTTTGGTGTACAAGAGGAACTTTTAAAGAAAACGTTGGGAGGTAGAATAAAATGAAAATTGGAATTTTTGGCGGTAGTTTTAATCCGCCACATCAGATGCATTTAGAAATCGGTGAAAAGATGATTTCTCACGGATATGTAGATCAGGTAATCTATGTTCCAACTGGTAAAAAATATCCTAAGTCTGATTTATTAGAAGATGATTTACGGTATCAAATGGCACTCCTTATGACAGAAGATAAAGAGAATCTGCAAGTATCTGACTATGAACTTCAAAATCATCGTGTGTATACTTATCAAACCTTAGCTTATTTTAAGAATCAGTATTCTCTAGATGAGATTTGTTTCATTTTAGGAAGTGATCTTTATTTAGATTTACCTAATTGGAAACACTATGAGGAAATTTTAAGAGATTATCACTTATTAGTGATTCTAAGAAATAGTGATAAAGTAGGGGATTTAGAGAGTTTATATCAAAATCTTCCTAAAAAGGTTACATTTACCGATGTACATCCCTTCGTTCTTTCTTCTACTGAACTTAGAAAGGCTTTGAAGGAAAAGAATTTGGATTTTGTAGGGCAATATATTTCTAAAAAAGTGTTTGATTTTATTATAGAAAAAGATTTATACCAATCAAGGATGTGAGATATATGTTAGAAGATATGAGAAAAATTGTAAGAATTTTAGAAAAAAATCATCAAACGATTTCAACGATGGAGTCTTGTACTGGTGGGGGATTAGCTAATTTGATTACGAATGTAGGGGGTGCCAGTGATGTTTTCCATTTTTCCGCAGTGACTTATTCGAACGAATATAAAATTAAAATGGGTGTTCCCAAAGAGATTATTGAAAAATATACAGTTTATAGTCAGGAAACAGCAGATGCGATGAGTAAAGCAATTTCAGAATTTTCAAATAGTGATTATGGAATTGGGATTACAGGACTTTTGAATGTGGCAGATCCAGAAAATCCTGTAGATATGAAAAATAAAATTTATATTAGTATTTATGATTCAAAGCTCGAGAAGTATTATAAAAAACAGATAGAAGTTCATGAATTTGTTCGCTATTTAAATAAAAATACAGTGTTACGTGGGGTACTAGCTTTATTCCTTGAAATTTTAGCTTAGATTTCTTGTCTTCTACTTTTGGAACTGTTATAATCAATTTATGAAGAAGAGGTGATTCTATGATAGAAAAAGATTATCAATCAGAAGAAGAGTTTTTAAAGGATTATGATTCTAGTCAATTTGAAAAATTATCTTTAACTACAGACATGGCTATTTTTAGTGTTTCTAGTGAAAATACTGGGAATTACCGTAAACTTTCTAAGAAAAATTTTAGTGTATTACTTGTTAAAAGAAATAATTATCCATTTAAAGGAAAGTGGACGCTTCCTGGTGGATTTGTCGGTATTGATGAGGCAATTGATGATGCTGCGAAACGTATTTTGGAAAGAGAGACGAATCTACATAATATTTATATGGAACAGCTTTATACGTTTGGTAGTGTTGATCGTGATCCCCGAATGAGAATTGTTAGTGTCTCTTATATTGCTTTGGTAGATAAGAATAAATTAGAAGATTGTATCACAGAAAATGCTTCTTGGTTTTCGATGGATGTTTTAGAGGATGAAAAAGAAATTCAAGTTTCTTTTGATAATGGTGTAGAGCATTTTTCAGTTGTGATAGAGAAGAAACTGAAAAGTCTTACGAGTGACAGGTATGAATATATTGTTAAAAAGAATGATGCTTTGGCTTTTGATCATGCGAAAACTATTGTTTCTGGTATTTCTCGTCTAAAAAATAAAATTTCTTATACAGATATTGTTTTTAATATGATGGGAGAATACTTTACTTTAGGGGAACTTCAACAAGTGTATGAAGTGATTTTAGGAAAAAAATTATTAGATCCAGCATTTCGTAGAATTATTGCGAATAAAGTGGAAAAGACTGATAAAGTACAAACAGGAGGTGGACACAGACCGTCTGCGTTATTCCGTTATAGGAGAAATCATGAGTAACATTATTAAAAATTTTAAATTATTTGTAAATGAGAATGAGAAAGCAAAAATGACTGCTCTTTCTGTTCAAAGAGTTTTAGAGGATGCACATTTGAAGTATGTAGATTCTAATTATGATTTGGCAATTGCGATTGGAGGAGATGGCTCATTTTTAAGAATGGTGAGGGAAAATGATTTTGATGAAAATATTTATTATGTAGGGATTAATACTGGAACTTTGGGTTTTCTTCAAGAACTGAAATTAGAAGACTTAGATTTATTGATTCAAAATTTGAAAGAAGATACATACAAAAGTGTTTCTTTAGGTATTCAGGAGACAAAGGTACAATCAGAAAAAGAAAACCGTTATTTTAAATCGCTCAATGAAATTGTAATTCGAAACAGTCATCTAGATACTTGTCATTTTGATGTTCAAATTGATGAGAGATTACTAGAACATTATGCGGGAGATGGAATGTTAATTTCTACTTCTGTAGGTTCTACTGCTTATAATTTATCGTTTGGTGGAAGTATTGTATTTGATGATTTTCATACTCTTCAATTAACACCAATCGCTCCGTTAAATTCAAAGGTATATTCCTCTTTAAGAAATTCTTTGATTATTCCAGAAAATAAAACAGTGACGATTCTACCGAAAAATAGAGAAAATGATTTTTTAATTACGGTCGATGGATGCAACTATATATTTTCTAATGTCAAAAGAGTAGATACGGTTGTGAATCAGAAACGAATTCAATTGCTTCGTTTTTCTAATCAGTTTGTGGATAAAGTTTTTGAAAAGTTTTTAAAATAGGAGTTATCCATTGTTTTTGTGGATAAACACATTTTAAAGGTTGAAAAACATAAGTAAATGTGTTAAGATAGGAAATTATTGAGGGTGATAGCATGAATGAAAATGGAATTATTGATTCGTTTTATGAAAATCGTGTTTTTTTAGATTTTTATCAAATATTAGAGGTAAATCGAAATGCTAGTGGTGAGGAAATTAAAAAGAATTATCATCGTCTTTCTAAAATTTATCATCCCGATGCTGAACGAGGAAATGCTGAAAGAATGAAGAAAATTGGACTTGCTTATCGTATTTTAAGGAATCAGGATACTAGGAATTTATATGATTCTTATTATATTAATCAAGGAAAAAAGAATACGGCTTCCTCTAGTCATAGATTTCATCAAGAATCACATACTTCTTCTAGTATGAATACTTCTAATACTTATTTTTCTTGGAATTATATTCGTGAATTACTTAGGAAATGTCATTATTCGGATCGTGTGATTCAAGGATTTATTCTTTGGTGTCAAAGAAATTCTGTTTCTATTTCTAGTGGAAGTGAACTTTCTTCTAGATTTCAGGAATACCGTTCTTTGAATCAAGAAAAAGCAACCGTAGGAAAAACATACTTTGAAGAATCGTCAAAAGAGAAATATGATTTTTTTAATCCTAATCGTTTTGATTCTTTTCAAGCATTAGATTCTATTTTCTATCGCCAAATGATTGTTAGACAGATGGTGGTCGCTAGTCTTTTGAATTCTTATTTAGAGAGTACAATTTCTGTATTACCACGAATTTCTAATTTAGAAGTTTATCGTGTTTGTCCTGTTAGAATGCTTTTATATCCTTATACTCCTATTTCTAGAGTAACTTTTTATTCTAAGCCAAAAATTAAGTATTATTACTGTTCATGAAATGTAAAACTTGCAGAAGGATATAAAATATGTTATAATATGGCGTTAGTGAGGTGGTATATATGCTTGAAAAGGTAACAACCTTTTTTCAAAATGGTAAATTCCTAGATTTTTATCAATTATTAGCAGTAGATATGGATACATCAGAAGAAGAAATTAAAAAGAATTATTATCGTTTATCTAAAATTTATCATCCAGACTTTATGTCGGGGATGGAAGATAATGATATGATGGGAAAACTTTCCATAGCCTATGCTGTTTTAAAAGATCCAATGATGCGTAGTATTTATAATGTATATTATGTAGATTTTCAACTTCTACATAAGAAACAGTCTACGGAATCTACTATGAAACAAAGTGATTCTACGTCTTCTAACCAATTTAGTTCTGCGGAGAAAGAAGTAGATATTCATTCTACTGATGATCAGGTTCAACCTACTAACGTAAGTGTTATTAGAAAAGATTCGAATGAGAGTTCTAGTAAGAGTGATATCCGTTCTACTAAGAGGGGTGGAACTAGTTACCGCTTTAAGGTTTCTCCGAATGTAATTCGTAACACTTTGAGAAGATGCAATTATTCGGAAGAAGCCATTCATAGTTTTCTACTATGGTGCCAAAAAAATCATGTTGAGATTGCAAATGGGAAGGAATTACATTCTTCTTTTTCAAAATATTTATCTTCTTCAAAAAGGTCTGTAAAATCGATGCATCGAGGACCAGAGAATATTTGTAGTCAATCAACGATGGAATGTAATCGTTTTGAAAAAGCAGGAGCAAAAAACATGAAAAGAAAAAAAATGAACGACAACGCTACTTCTAATTTTCTATTTTATCACGAATTAAAAGCATGTAAAGAATTTATTAAAGAACACTATATGTCTAGCATTCGTAATCTTCAGGTTTTTGATTTTCAATCTTTTATGACTGTGATTCATACGATTCAAAATGCAACTATTTTCTTTGATGAAAATAGAAATCATGATAAAAAAAGTACTGTCAATGTTAAAATTAAAAATTATAAAAAAGTCTCTTAGAGACTTTCAGACTGTTGACAAATAGGTAAAAGAAATTACTTATTTGTCTTTTTTAT
>CAJTXV010000031.1 GCA_910584255.1 uncultured Bacilli bacterium | reverse complement strand
ATTATACTTTGTGGAAGACAGGAACTAAAAAATAAATTACAATTTAGGAGTGTGAAATAAAAATGTTTAATTTGAAAAAAGAACAATTAAAAATGAAAATATTTATGATTTTAATGATAGCATTTTTAATTCTTACTTTTGTTGGTGCAGGGTATGTTCTCATTAATAATGGAGAAGTAAATGCAGGTTTTGCAGTGATTCCTAGTTTATTTTGTATGATTTTTTCTGCATTATATAGAAGTAGTAGGAAAGCAATAGGAGAAAATACAAAGTAGAAAAAAATTATTATTTATTGGATTATACAAAAATAAGAATGTTAAATAAAAAATAACTAAAATTTAACTAAATATTTTTTATAATTATTGAAAAAAGTAAATAAAAAAAAGAAAGCCTTAAACTACAAGGCTTTTAAAATATCTAAATTGGTAGCGAGAGGGGGGATCGAACCCTCGACCTTTCGGGTATGAACCGAATGCTCTAGCCAGCTGAGCTACCTCGCCATAAAACAAGAACAATATAATAATAGCATTTTTACTATCTTTTGACAATACCATTTTTTTATTTTTCCTAAAATCATCATTTATATTTTGGGTATTTTAGGAAAAAATATTCAAAATGCAACTCAAAGTTGATAGTTTTTTTCTATAATCAGTATTACGATGGAATAGAAAAGGAGGAACTCTAATGAAATTTGGAGATAATTTAAAAAAAATAAGAAAAGTAAAAAAACTATCACAGGAGGAGTTGGCAGATAAGTTAAATGTATCAAGGCAAAGTATCAGTAAATGGGAAACAGGAGATGCCTATCCAGAGATGAATAATCTATTAGAACTATGTAAAGTATTTCATTGTCGAATTAATGATTTAGTAAACGATAGCATCATTGATATTTCATCTTTAGATAAAAATGTACAAAAAGAAGTAATCTCATTAAAACAAGAGGAACAAAGAAAAATGAAGGGATTAAGCAAAGTTATATCTATTGTAGCTAAAATAATGAGATATATTTGCTTCATTACAATGCCACTTGTAGTCATTGGAATGATTTCTATTGCTTTTATAATTCATAATTTAGAGGTTAAAAATGATGAATTTATATGGAAGAGTATCAATGAGCGTATTACATTCGAAAGAGTGGGAGATAACTATGAATTTAAGATGAATGGAAATAAAATTACAGACGTAAAAGCAGATAAGGTGAATTCACAATATGTAGATATGTTCAAGAATAACTCAAAAGCTTTAATTATCGGATATCTAGAAACTGGATTATTAACATTACTGGTATCTTTATATTTAATGTCTCTAACGTTTAAGCATTTATCTAAGTTATTCGAAAATCTAAATATTGGAGAAACGCCATTTACTTTAGAAAATGTCAATCATATAAAGAAAATGGCATGGCTCATGATTGCAATAATTCTTCTTCCTGATCTTGGAGTAATCGTATTTAACATGTTATTAACAACTGATATGGATATGGACTTTGCCCTATTTGATATATTAGAGATACTATTCTTATTTAGTTTATCTTATGTATTTGAATATGGAAGATTGATTCAAATGGAAGCAAATGGAAAAATATATGGAGGAACTAATGAATAAGAAAGGTTTTATTAAAGCATTATCTGAAGAATTAAATTATAACGAGGATAGATGTATTCTTATTAATGATATTTTAGAGGATAACTTTTTCATTAGTAGGAAAAGTAAGAATAAAATCATTTATGAATTAGTTAGTAAAATTCATGTATCCGAGGAAGAGGCTGAAGTTATTTATGAGGTGGCAAAAAAAATTTTGAATGATGAAATTAAAAATAAAATGAGACATCCATTTGGGAGGATGGAAAAATGAAATATTAGGAAGAAAAGAAATTGTGTTATAATACTAATTATAGTTATCAGTAATTTTAGTATGTTGGGGGAGTTATGATGATTTATCAATATACATATAAAACTAAAAAAGAATTTTCAGATATTATTATGAATAGTGATGGAACATATTTAACTAGTTTATACTTTAAAGATTTTAGAACTTCTTTGAATGATAAAGAAGATTATTTAGAAGAGGAACTTCCCATATTTAAAGAAACTAGTCTATGGTTAGATATTTACTTTAGTGGAGAGAAACCAAACTTTATACCACAATACAAAATAGAGAATTTAACTCCATTTAGAGAAGAAGTAATGAATATTATCAGTACAATTCCTTATGGTAAAACCTTGACGTATGGTGATATTTCTAAAAGAATAGAGAAACGTTTTTCCATCAAAAAAATGTCATCGCAAGCAGTAGGAGGTGCCGTTAGCAGAAATCCTATTTGGATTATTATTCCATGTCATAGAGTGGTTGGAGTCCATGGAAATTTAACAGGATATGGAGGAGGAATGCAAAATAAAATTGCCCTTTTAGCTCATGAAAAAAATGATATGACTAAATATTTTATCCCAAAGAAAGGAACAAAATTATGATTCGATGTAGTTGGTGTAATTTAAATAATCCAAAATATATAGAGTATCATGATCATGAATGGTGCAGGTCAAACTTTCATGATGATTACTTGTTTGAGATGCTAATTTTAGAATCCTTTCAAGCAGGACTTTCTTGGGAATGTATCTTAAATAAAAGAGAAAATTTTAAGAAAGCATTTGATTACTTTGATATTGATAAAATAAGTCATTATGATGATAAAAAAATAGAAGAATTATTACAGAATCAAGGAATCGTTCGAAATAAATTAAAAATAAAAGCTGCTATCAATAATAGTAAAGTATTTAAAAATATTCAAAAAGAGTATGGGCTATTTTCCAATTACTTAAAAACATTTACGAATAATCAAATACTCTATGAAACAGGAAAAACGACCAATTCCTTGTCAGATAAATTGTCAAGTGATTTACAAAAAAGAGGGATGCGATTTGTAGGAAGTACAATTATATATTCCTACTTACAAGCAATTGGTGTAATCTATTCTCATGAAGAAGAATGCTTTATGTATAAGAAATCTTAAGGAAAAGTACCAAACTTTTTCTTTTTTTCTAGTCTTTTCCTAATTCCTATATTATACTTAGGATAGGGAATGGGTGAAATGTATGAAGAAATATTTAATCATAATATTTGCTATTGTAATCACATATATTGGAACTCCTTTAGTAAATGCAATAGAATTTAATTTAGATTCTAAAAATGCAATTCTTTATAATTTAGATGAAAATGAAGTTCTTTATGAAAAAGACTCTAAAGAAAAAATATCGATTGCTTCTATGACTAAAATTATGACAGCGATTGTTGCCATTGAACATATTGATAACTTAGATGATGTTATCACCTTAACATGGGCTGATTTTAATGGATTAGTGGAAGCGAATGCTTCGGTTGCATGGTTTAGATATGGGAAAAAAGTAACTTACCGTGATTGACTCTATGGACTATTACTTCCATCAGGTGCAGATGCAGCTCAAGCCTTAACGAGGATGATAGCTGGTGGGAAGAATAACTTTGTGAAATTAATGAATGAAAAGGCAACGGAATTAAATCTAGAAAATACTCATGTTATGAATGAGACTGGTCTTGATGAAGAGGAACATTATTCAACTGTTGAAGAAGTGGCTAAAATATTTCAATATGCACTGAAGAATGAGACTTTTAGAGAAATAATTACAACTTCTTCCTATACGATGAGTGATAATTCTTTCACTGTTTACAGTACTATTACTAAAAATAAAAGAAAATATGGAATTAATTTAGATTATGTAGAAGGAGGAAAGACAGGAACCACTTATGATGCTGGTTTATGTCTTGCTTCCATTGCGACTTCCAATGGTGTTCACTATATGCTAGTAACTGCTAGGGCACCATATAATGAGGGACCTAAAAATTTTTATGATGCAAAAACTATTTATGAGTATTTTATAAACAACTATAGTAATCAATTTGTTGTTGAGAAGGGTGAAAAAATACTCACATTAGATACCCTATATACAAAAGATGATAATGTTTTTTTTTATATTGAACAATCATATCAAAAATACTTGCCCAATGAATTTAAGAAGGATGACTTAAAGTATGAATATCATGGTGAAAAAATAATTACTTCTAAAATGGAATCTTGAACAAAATTAGGGAAATTATCTGTAAAATATCAAGATGAAGTATTATATGAACAGGATATTATCTTAAAGGAAAAATTGTCTTTTGATTTTATGAAGTATTTAAAGGCACATAGGGAAATTGTTATTGGTGGAATTATAATCATATGTGTAGTTCTTGTTTTGTTATTTGCTTTTATTTTGAAAATCAAAAGAAGAAAAAGAAGAAATAAAAAAAATTAGGTAATAAAAATTGTAAAAAGGAAAGGAATCATGGTATGAGTAAATATGAGCCACTATGGAGATATCTAAAAGAAAATAAAAAAGATAAGTATCAATTAACTTATGAAGAAATAAAAAATATTTTAGGTTTTTGTATTGATCATTCTTTTTTGACTTATAAGAAGGAAGTGTTAGAATATGGTTATGAAGTTATAAAAATATCGATGAAGGAAGAAATGGTAACTTTTCAAAAAAAGGTGATATTCAATCAATCGGAGGAATAAATATGATTATTGATTATGATTCTAAATATCAAGAGGAAGTTAAGAGTTTATTAATGGAATTGCAGGAATACATTGTAGAAATTGATCAGGAACATTATAATGTTGTGGGTAAAGACTATAAGGAAAAAAGTTTTCAAAAGGAACTAGAAGAAGTAGAAAAGATGGATGGTAAAATTCTTTTATACCAGATAAATGAAAAAATAGTAGGATGTGTTGTTGGATTTGTGAATAATGAGGAAATCAATTGTTATGATTTTAAGGCACCTAAAAGGGGAAGAATTTATGATTTAGTTGTTTCTAAGGAATATAGATTGAAAGGTTATGGAACGATTTTATTAAAGGCAATGGAAAATTATTTAAAATCAATTGGTTGTATGGATATTCTACTAGGTGTATTTGGTTATAATGATTCAGCAATTAGGTTTTATGAGAAAAATGGATATCATACTAGAATGGTTAAAATGACAAAAAAAGATGTTTAGAAAATATTATTTGGAATGGAGGAAAAATTTATGAAATCGGTTTTGACTTCGGGAGGAATTTCTAATAAAAGCATTGAAAAAGAATTAAGAAATGTTCTTGGAAGAGATTTAAATGGATTAAAAATGCTTTTTTGTACGACTGCATCTAATTATGATGGAGAAGTGATGAATGATTGGTTAATTGAAGATTTAGAATGTTGTAAAAAACTTGGTTTTCAAATTGATGTATGTGATATTAATGGAATTGGTATTGATAAATTTTTGCCAAGATTTGAAGCTGCAGATGTTTTCTTTTTTGAGGGTGGAAATACACAGTGGTTAAGAAAATGTATTCGAGAAACTGGATTAGAAGAACACCTAAATAGATTGCTAGAAACACGGGTTTGGATTGGAGTAAGTGCTGGGAGTATTGTTTTATGTCCTACAGTTTTTAATTCATGTCAGGATTTATTTGATGAAAATATAGAAGGGTATCAGTGGGTGGACTCAATTTAGTTGATTTTCAATTTATACCACATTTAAATGGTGTTTATTTCCCTAAAATACGAAGAGAAAAGTTGGAAACTGCAAGTCACAGTTAAAAAAATACCGATTGCAAAAAAGTCTATGTAGTAGATGATGATGGTGCAGTATTTGTTGATGGTGATACTGTAAAAGTGATTAGTGAGGGGAAATGGTTTGAAATTTCAAATTCATAAATAGTAAAAATAATTGAATTTATAAGGTAAATCTAATTTGATTTACTTTTCCTTTGTAAAAAACAAAAAAATTTGCTTGACAGGTGAATGATTATTCAACTATAATTGAAATAGTTGAAGAACAATTCAACCAAAAAACACATAAAATAGATTAGGAGTGAAGACTATGTCTAGAAATGAATTTTCATGTGATTGTAATGTGATTCACCAAGAAGCAGTCGATGAAGTATTAAAAAAAATGCCAAGTGAAAATACTTTTAATCATTTAGCTGATTTATTTAAATTAATAGGAGATACCACTCGTTGTAGAATTTTATTTGTTTTAGATCAAGACGAGATGTGTGTTTGTGATTTAGCTAATGTCTTAGATATGACCAAGTCCTCGATTTCTCACCAACTGGCAACGCTTAGAAGAAGTGGCGTCGTTCGGTGTAGAAAAAGTGGAAAAGAAGTATACTATACATTAGATGATGAACATATTGTTCAATTATTTGAAATTGGATTAGAACATATTAATCACAAAGATTAAAATAAAAGAAAGAGGGAATCAAAATGAAAAAATATAAATTTAAAATTCGTGGATTAGATTGTGCAAATTGTGCGAATGAATTAGAAAGTGCATTAAATAAAATTGGATGTATTCAAAATGTAGTAATTAGTTTTATGATGGAGAAATTAACGATAGAATGCTTAGAAGAGGATAAAGAACAAGCAATAGAACAAATAAAAAAAGTAATTAAAAAGCAAGAACCAGATGTAACAATTGAGGAGGTATAAATTTACCATGACTCATAAAATGAAAAAACAACTGATAAAAATTTTAATTTCATTTTGTTTAGTGATTGTATCTATTATATTGGATTTTGATAGCACTTTAATAAATAATACTTTCTATGTAGTAGCTTATATCATTGTTGGATATGATATTGTAATCAAGGCAATTAAAAATATAGGAAGAGGAAAAGTATTTGATGAAAATTTTTTAATGACTGTCGCAACGATTGGTGCCTTTGGTATTGGGGAATTTCCTGAAGCCGTTGCAGTCATGCTTTTTTATCAAGTAGGAGAATTGTTCCAAAGTTACGCAGTAGATAAATCGAGAAAATCAATTTCTAGTCTGATGGATATTCGTCCTGATTATGCCAATGTATATCGTAAGAAGGAAATTGAAAAAGTGGATCCAGAAGAAGTCAATGTTGGAGAAATCATTCTCGTTAAACCTGGAGAAAAAATTCCATTAGATGGAATTATTGTAGAAGGGGAATCTATGTTGAATACACAAGCCTTAACTGGAGAATCTGTTCCAAGGCATGTAAAGATTTCTGATGAAGTATTCAATGGATGTATTAATAATGATGGAATTTTAAAAATTAAGGTAATAAAGAAATTTGAAGAATCCACGGTTGCAAAAATCTTAGATCTAGTAGAAAATGCGAGTAGTAGAAAATCGAAATCCGAAAACTTTATTAGTAAATTTGCAAAGTATTATACACCTATTGTCGTAATCATCGCCATCTTTTTAGCCATTATTCCACCCTTAATGATAAATGATGCTTCTTTTAGTGACTGGGTATATAGAGCTTTATCTTTTCTAGTGGTTTCTTGCCCATGTGCATTGGTAATTTCTATTCCACTTAGTTTTTTTGGAGGAATTGGTGCTGCATCTAAAATTGGAATTTTAATTAAAGGTAGTAACTATTTAGAAGCTTTAGCAAATACCGAAATTGTCGTATGTGATAAGACAGGAACATTAACAGAAGGGATATTTAAAGTTCAAAAAATTGAATCTATTGGCTATTCTGATGAGGAGTTATTAAAATACGCATCCTATGCTGAACATTTCTCTAATCATCCAATTTCTATTTCAATCAAACAGGCTTATGGAAAAGAAATTGATGAAAAATTAGTTACTAAAACAAAAGAAATCTCAGGAAAAGGTGTATTTTCAGTTGTAGATAAAAAAGAAGTACTAGTTGGTAATCAAAAACTAATGAAGGAGTATAATATTAAAATTCATGAAAGCAAGGACGTTGGAACTATTGTATATGTTGCCATAGACAATGTATTTGCAGGTACCATTTTAATTTCTGATAAAATTAAGGAAGACTCGTATAAAGCAATTTCGGAATTTCGAAAAAACCATGTGGAAAGAATTGTTATGTTAACGGGAGATTTAATGGATATTAGCAAAAAGGTAGCAGAGGAATTAAAATTAGATGATTATTATGCAGAACTCTTACCACAACATAAGGTGGAAGAAGTAGAAAAGTTGATCACTCAAAAATCAGATACAGGAAAGTTATTATTTATCGGAGATGGAATTAATGATGCCCCTGTTTTAGCGATTGCAGATATTGGTGTTGCGATGGGAGGTGTCGGAAGTGATGCTGCAATTGAAGCATCTGATGTTGTTATTATGACGGATGAACCATCGAAAGTATCTTCCTCCATTCAAATATCAAAAAAAACAATGAGAATTGTAAAAGAAAATATCGTATTTGCAATTTTAGTAAAAGTAGCGATACTAATATTAAGTGCTTTTGGTATGGCCAGTATGTGGGCTGCAGTATTTGCAGATGTTGGTGTTTCTGTGATTGCTATTTTAAATGCTTTAAGAGTTTTACGAATTCGTAAAAAAGGATGATTCAATTCATTTTCAGAAGAGAATTAAAAGAAAAGGAGGTATTCTATGAAAAAAATTGTTTTAAAAATAGATGGTATGACTTGCAGTGCTTGTTCATCAGGATTAGAAAAATATCTAACTAAACAAGAAAATATTAAAAATGCCAATGTGAATTTAGTATTATCCATCGCAACGATTGAATATGAAGACCTAACGCAAAAAGAACTTGAAAAGTTGATTAGTGAAGCAGGATTTAAAAGTCTAGGAGAATTTAAAGGAATCGAAGATACAGACATAAAAAAGAAGGATCGATGGCTTATTATTTTTTTAGGAATTCTTATTATATTCATGATGTATATTTCTATGGGGCATATGTTAAACTTACCGAGCCTTCCCTTTATGCATCATAACAATCCTATAGGGATGGCAACCATAATGCTTCTTTTCACATTTATATTTTTATGGTATGGGTATGATATCCTAAAAAATGGAATCAAAAATTTGATTCATAAAACACCAAATATGGATACTCTAGTCATGTTTAGTGTATTATTTAGTTTTTTATATAGCTTTTATGGTTATCTCTATATTCTATTTGAAAATTTTGAATATTTAAATCATTTATATTTTGAATCTACTTGTATGGTCATCTATTTTATCAAATTAGGTCGATATATAGAAAATATTAGTAAAGATAAAACAAAAGAGGCAATTAAAAAATTAGTTCAGATTACCCCACAAGAAGCAATTATCAAAGAAAATAAGAAAGAAAAAAAAGTATTGATTGACGAAGTAAAAGAAAATGATATTTTAATATGTAAATCTGGAAGTAAGATTGCAGTAGATGGAATTGTTACAGAAGGAAAAATCTATGTAGATGAAAGTTTTATTACAGGAGAAAGTACCCCTGTACTAAAAGAAAAGAACTCTAGTGTACTTGCTGGTTCGATTAGTTATGATGGTTATATAGAATATCAAGCACAAAAAATTGGAAAAGAGTCACTGATATCAGAAATTGTAAAATTAGTAGTAGAAGCAACCAATACAAAAAGTAAAATTCAAAAATTAGCAGATAAACTTAGTGGATATTTTGTACCAACTATTTTAGTTATTGCATTTTCTACTTTCATCATTCAATTAATACTTGGTGTTACATTGGAAGTATCTTTCATTCATATGGTAACTGTTTTAGTTGTTGCCTGTCCATGTGCATTAGGTTTAGCAGTGCCTTTGGTTGTCGTAGTAAGTAATGGATTATGTGCAAAGCGTGGACTTTTCTTAAAAAATGGAGAAGTCTTAGAACAAGCTAAGAATATTGATACCATTGTATTTGATAAAACAGGAACACTTACCTTTGGAAAATTAAATATATTTAAGGTTTATAATTATTCTAAATACAAAGAGGATGAGTTATTAAATATTGTTTCTAATTTAGAAAAAAAGTCAAATCATCCAATTAGTACTGCTTTTACTCTCAAAAAAAAGTGTGAAGTCAAGGATTTTAAAACACTGACTGGAATTGGAATTTATGGAGTTATCGATGATAAAAAGTATTATTTAGGAAATGATAAAGTTTTATCAAAATTAAAAATAAAACCAAAGAAGGATTATCAACAGGAATACAATTTTTTAGTTCAAAATAAATGTAGTATTATTTATGTTGTTGAGAATTCTGAAATTATTGGGTTAATTGGGGTAAGAGATGTAATTAGAAATGATATAGGAAAAACCATTGACGAGTTTAAAAAGCGTAATGTGGAAGTCGTGATGCTAACTGGTGATAATGAAGTAACAGCCAATATGATTGCGAGTGAACTAGGAATAAAAACTGTAATCGCCAATGTAACCCCAAAAATTAAAGCAACCTATATTAAAGATTTGATTCAACAGAATAAAAAAGTTATAATGGTGGGGGATGGAATCAATGATGCGCCAGCACTAGTTAATTCAACAATAGGAGTAAGTATCAATGATGGAACCGATGTTGCTATGGATTCTGCAGATGTTATTTTAATGAATAATGATATGAAAAATATTTTGGATTTAATGTTGATCAGTCAACAATCGTATCATGTCATTCAACAAAATTTATTTTGGGCATTTTTTTATAATATTTGTATGATTCCAATTGCGATTGGTTTATTTGAAAATCATGGGGTTTTTATGACACCAATGGTTGGAAGTATTGCAATGATACTTAGTAGTCTCACGGTCGTTTTAAATTCATTAAGATTTGGGAGGGATAAAAAATGAAAGTAGAATTAAAAATTGATGGAATGAAATGCGAAGGATGTGTGAATCGGATTCACAATGTTTTATCTCAAATAAAGGGAGTTACTTCTTATCATGTTTCATTAGAAAATAAAAATGCAACCATAGAAATAAAAAAAGAAAAAGTACTGGATGAAGTGATTCATAAAATTGAATCCTTAGGATTTATTGTATCTAAGTAAAATGAAAACAAATTCAAGTTCTATAATCTATCTTAAAAGATTATAAGATATTTGAGTTTGCTTTTTATTTTCTATGGTATAATTGGAGTATGATGTAGGTGATTTTAATGCAGATGGAGGAAGAAATATTTAAAAGAACAAACGTAGACTTTGAACGATTACAAAATTATGGATTTAAAAAAGTGAAGAATGTTTATCAATATTCCAAACCATTTTTAGATGATTTTCAAGCGGAAATTGAAGTAGATGAACAGGGAAAAGTTTCAGGAAGGGTATTTGATTTAAATGCCGAAGAAGAATATATTAATTTTCGAATTGAATATCAAGTAGGTGAATTTGTTCATAAAGTAAGAGAAGGATATCGACAGATTTTAGAGGAAATTCGAGATTATTGTTTTCAAAAACTTCATTTTATGAGTGAACAGGCGAATCGAATTGAACAGCAAATTTTGAATTGTTATCATGATGAAGCTCAATTTGCATGGGAAAAGTCTCCTGGATTTGGTATTTTTAGAAATCCTAACAATAAAAAATGGTATGGTCTTATCATGAATATTGACCGTAGTAAATTAAAGTCAAATACTTCTGGTGAAATCGAAGTAATTAATGTAAAATTAAATCCTAAAAGAATTGAAGACTTGTTATCGGAGGAAGGGTTTTATCCTGCCTATCATATGAATAAAAAAAATTGGATTACGATTGTTTTAGATGATACATTAAAAGATGAAGTGATTATGGAATGTATTGCTGAGAGTCATCGTTATACTGAAATGAAAGATGCTTGGTTGATTCCTGCCAATCCTAAATTCTTTGATATTATTGGTGCCTTTCAGGAAAAGAATATCATTACTTGGAAACAGTCTATTAACATTCATGTAGGAGATTTGGTCTATATTTATGTAGGTAGTCCCTATTCAGCGATTCTTTATCAATGCGAAGCAGTAGATGTGGACATTCCTTATTCATATCAAGATAAAAATTTATCTATGAATCGGGTAATGAAAATCAAAAAAATAAAAGAATATCCAAAAAATCAATATACATTTGATGTACTAAACCATTATAGAGTTCGAGCCATTCGTGGACCTAGAAGCATGCCACAAAAGCTTATAGATGAAATGAATTAGGGGTATTAGGTAATGAAAAGAGATTTAATTACAATTCCAAGTGTTGGAAAAAATACGAAACAAGATTTGTTAAATATAGGAATTACTTGTGTAGAAGATTTGGTAGGGAAAAGTCCAGAAAAGTTATATGAAATGGATTGTAAAGTAAAAAACTACCAAGAAGATAAATGTCAATTATATGTATTTCGTACAGCTGTTTATTATAGTGAACATACAGCCTGGGATCAGGAAAAATTAAAGTGGTGGTATTGGAAAGATAAAGAGTATCCTAATAAAAAGAAGAATTTGTAATTTTATTTATGATAATTAGAAAGTTAAAAATCAATTGGATAGTCATTAACTTATCTTTTAGATAATTTTATTTCGTTATTGTCAAGAATCTGAATTAAAATTATAATTTAATTAGGACGATTTGTTCCAATGTTCATTTACAAAGTATCTGATTTTATATTTATTTTTAAAGTTTTAGGTAGAAAAGAAGTGTATAAAGATGAAGGTAATCACAGTCTGTGGTAGTTACAAATTTAGAAAGAAAATGATAGAAATCGCAGAAGAAATGACACTTCAGGGAAATTGTATGATTCTTCCCAATGATTTAATAAAGACAGGTAAATGTATATACACCAGAAGGAATTTTAATGATTGATCAAATGCATAAAGAAAAAATAAAGTTATCGGATGCAATATTAGTTGTAGATGTAGGCGGTTACATAGAAAGTAGTACCAAAAGTGAAATTGAATTTGCAAAAAAATTAAATAAAGAAATTTTATATTATACAGATTTCATAAAAGAACAAAAAATAAGGAGAAGGTGAAATATGAAAGAAAAGTATCGTGAATATATGATGAAAGATCATTCGTTTGATCGAATGACTATGTTAGGAATTCTTTGTCTTATTACGGTGATTGCAGGAGTTTTTGGTTTTGTTTATGAATTTATTTTCTATTATTTTAATGGTGGAATGAAAGAATTTTTTTGGAGAGGTGGAAATTTTTTGCCTTGGATTAATATTTATGCGATTGGTTCCATTATTATTTATTTTCTATCTTATAAATATAGAAAAAGCGTATGGAAGGTATTTTTAATTGGTGTGATTTCTAGTGGAATTGTCGAACTCATTGGTGGATTTGGTATGTATACGATTGGGAATGGATTTCGTTGTTGGGATTATAATACAGAAATTTTAAATTTTGGAAATATCGGTGGGTTTGTTTGTTTAAGAAGTGTATTATTCTTTGGAGTATCTAGTTTACTACTCATCTATGGAATCGTTCCTCTTTGTTTCTTTTTAGTAGAGAAAATGAATAGAAAATGGTTCTTAATAATTAGTATTAGTTTATGTGCTATATTTTTAATCGATGAAATCTATAATCTAGCAATTGCAAGGATTTTTGATTTACCAAGAGCATCGGATATTTATAAGGAAATTGGCTTTTCTTATGTCAGTTTTAAATAATTATTGCATTTCATTTTGATTTATAATAAAAATGGAAAGGAGGGAAAAAATGGATTTTTTTGAGTTAGCAAAAAAAAGATATTCTTGTAGAAGTTTTTGTGACAAGAAAGTGGAAAAAGAAAAATTAGAAAAAATTTTAGAAGCTGGTAGAGTCGCTCCTACTGCTTGTAATTTTCAACCTGTACGAATTTTAGTTTTACAGGATAAAAGACAGTTGGAAAAACTATCTGAATGTACTCCCTATGGTTGGAATGCACCTGTTATCATGATTGTTTGTTATGATCAAACAATTTCATGGAAAAGAAAGTATGATGGAAAAGATGAAGGAATTGTTGATGCTTCAATTGTCACTACTCATATGATGCTTGAAATTTCAGACTTGGGACTTGGAACTACATGGATTGGTTCATTTGACCCAGAAAAAGTAAGAAAGGTATACCAAATTCCAGAGCATTATGAGATTGTTTCTTTACTACCCATTGGTTATCCAAATGAAGAGTCTTCTCCAAGTATTACGCATGGACAAAGAAACTCCATTGATCAATTTGTTTTTTGGGATTCTATTGTTTAAAAAATCAGAAAGGAAAATATTCAATGAAGAATAAAAAAATAATAAGGAAAATTAGTCAAGGAATGTATGTATTAACCACTAAAAATGGTGGTTGCATTGTAGATGCAGTCTCTCAAATTAGTGCAGGGGATTTTCCACTGATTTCAGTTTCAGTGATGAAGACAAATTATACAAATCAATTGTTAAAAGAAAATGATACGTTTGCACTTTCTGTTTTAGGAATGAATGTAAACCCAGATATTATTACTACCTTTGGAATGAATTCTATGCGTGATATCGATAAATTCGAACATGTGCAAACAACAGAAGTAGAAGGAATTCAAATTATAGATGATTCTTTGGGATATATGGTATGTGAAAAGATAGATGTAATTGATAATGATACACACACTTTATTTATTGGAAAATTAATAGAAGCAGATCTTTTTCATGATAAAGAAGCAATGAGTTATCACTATTACCAAGATAATAAAAACGATTTGATTTCAGTTACTACAGAAAAGGGAAAAACTGCTTGGATCTGTACTGTTTGTGGTTATGTTTATTATAAAGAAGAATTGCCAGATGATTTTACATGTCCAAAATGTGGAGTTGACCGAAGTTTATTCAAAAAACAAGAAAAGGAAGTGTAACATTACATGACGTTTGACTATAAAAAAGAATATAAAGAATTTTACCTGCCAAAAAATCAGCCTAGCTTTATAGAAATTCCTAAAATGAATTATATTGCTGTTTTTGGAAAAGGTAATCCGAATGATGGAGGATGGTGAATATAAAAAATCGATTACATTATTATATGGAATTGCTTTTACAATTAAAATGAGTTATAGGGGAAATCATAAAATCGATGGTTATTTTGAATATGTTGTTCCACCACTCGAAGGATTTTGGTGGCAAGATTGAAATTATGGGGGAATTGACTATAGTAAAAAGGAACAATTTAAATTTATTTCTGTTATTTATCCTTCCAGAATTTGTAACGAAGAATAATTTTGATTGGGCTATCGAAGAAGCTATGAACAAGAAAAAACAGGATTTTTCTAAAGTGCAATTTTTCACTTATGATGAGGGACTTTGTATTCAAATGATGCATATTGGTTCCTATGACTCAGAACTATCTACGATAGAATGTATGTATAAGTATATGGAAGAAAATGGGTATGAACTAGATATTACAAATACTAGATATCATCATGAAATCTATTTGGGTGATCCAAGAAGGTGTGATTCCTCAAAGTTAAAAACGGTGATTCGACATCCAATTAAAAAAGTTAGAAAGGAGAAAATGAAATGATTACGAAGCAATTAGAAGTTATAATCAACCAATATAAAATTACAAAAACAAATAATATTTTATATGGTACAAATATTCCTATGCCCAATGCAATCGTTCCAACGGGTAGGAAAACTTACATTCGTTTTGATGAAACAAAAAAATATTTCTTTTATTTTGATGAAGATGGTATTACCATTTATTCAATCGATGGAAAAGATTATATGAAAATTGAATGGAAAGAGGTAGAAGATTTTAAGATAAAACATGTATTTATTATTGGAAAGATGATGATTCGCACAAAAGAAAATTCATATAAATTTCAGCTCAATCGGTTTGTGATTGGTTGTCCTTGGATTAAAATAAATACGAGATATTTAGAAGAAAACCATTATTTTTATCAGAAATAAATAGTATATAGAAAAGGGGGAAAGCAAATGGAGGAAGGTAAAATAGAAATGAAGCGTAGTGAAGTGGCTAGTCAAGCAATTGAAACACGTATTAACAAAATGATTGGACAATTAAAAGGAATACAAAAAATGTCGAGGCAAGGAGAATCCTATGATCGGTTACTAATCCAAGTATCATCTGTTGTGCATGGTGCTCAAAGTTTAGCAAATTATATTTTAGAAGATTACTTAACTAGTGTCATCAGTCAAAATGAAAAAATAAAAACCAAAGCAGAGATGAGGGAAGTTATTAACTTATATAAAAAGTTTAACCAAAAATAAACCCACTAAATGTGGATTTTTTCTTTTACTTTCATATAGTAAAGTAGGAGGCTTATATGGATTATATTATAAAAAATGGGATAAGTAGTAAAAATACAACTCTAAATACAGAAAAATCAATTTCTCTTGCTTTCAATAATCCAGAATTACTAGGAGTTAGTTTGAATCTTTATATGACTAAGGATGATTATATTGTTGTTTCAGATACGGATATCGTGAATCCTTCTTCTAACCAGAAAATTAGGGATTTTACACTTGAAGAATTACGAAGACACAATATTGGTACAAGAGTAAATCGAGAAGAGGTTATGACTTTGGAGAGTGTTTTAAGGGATTTTCATGGTAGTGAAAAGGTCTTTATCTTTACGATGAATGATATGAGTGTTGATAATCAACAATTTGTAGAGACTGTGGCTAGTATTGTAAATCGTTATCCAAATAGTAATCTCTATATTAAAAGTCCAAGTAAGGAAATTGTTCTTTACTTAAGAGATTTGATTCAGTTTGCATCTATCGGTGCAGTTCTTTTAAACGAAGATACTTACTTTTTAAAACAAAATTTAGATTTTTATTGTTTATCTGGACCGAAACTTTGCCCATATTGGTCGAAGCAAAAAAAGGAAGAGGGAATTCTTTTAATGGTAGAGAGTATTGTGAATGAGAAAGATGCTGTTAGTACGATTCATGATGTTCAATCGTTTTTGAATAAAATGTATATGATTGTAGATGATAATAATGTTTTTAAAACAATTTATCCAGTATGTCAAAAAGAACTTGAAACTTTAAAAGAAGTGGATTGATTCTTTTTTCTTTTCCAACCTTTTAAACTATGTTATAATGTTGTTAGAAATAGTAGGGGTGGATCGAAATGAAAAAGAAATGGTTTTTGATTTTCAGTTTTTTTCTATGGATATTACCAATTCAAACTTTTGCTATGAACGAAGTAAATGTCTATTTTTTTTATAGTGATGATTGTAATTTTTGTAGTCAGGAGAAGGCATATTTAGAAGCATTAAAGCAAAGATATCCCAATATGAGAATTTATAAGTATGAAACTTCAGGAGATGCCAATTTGGCGTTAATGAATCAAGCTAAAACATTATATGGGGTGACCGATGGGGGAGTTCCATTTACGATTATTGGAGATACTACTTATTTAGGATTTTCTCAAGGAAAAAAGCCTCAAATGCAAAAATCAGTGTATGAATATTCTACGAAAGCATACGATAATAAATTCGGTTTTTCTGTGTTACAGATTGGCTATCGTACAGATTTAGAAGGAATGCCAGTCGAATATAAGGATAATAGTGATTATGTAATTGAAGAGACTGGTCCTTTGAATACCACACAAAAAAAAGAAAAGAAACCATTAAATGCAAAATATCGTGCAAGTATTATTTTAGTTTCTGTCGGTATCATTACAGGATTAACAGCACTTTTAATTTCTATTTATGAAAGGAGACATCGTATATGATTGGTTTTTTTATTGCAGGGATTGTGATTTTTTCTATTGTCATTATTGTTTGTGTCTTTCTATTAATTCGTATGTCGAGTGAAGAAACTCAATTTATGGAAGTATCGAATCGCTACTTAAAAGATATTGGAAAAAGTTATAATAAGGATACCTTTGCTATGGAAATTTATAATCTTTATAAAGAAATCATGCAGGGTGTTCAAAATGAACGATATGAATTTCTAAGGGATGTTTTATCAGATGATATCTATAATAGTTATTTAAGAGGAATCAAAGTAAGTAAAGATCATCAGGTTAAAAATATTGTTGAAGATATGAAACCTGTATTTTCCAAGCTAATTAGTCTAATTGTCAAAGGAGATATGGAGATTGCCAAAGTATGGATTCGAGTTTCCTTTTTAGAATATGCTATCGATATGACGCCTTTAACAGAGGAACAAAGACAGATAGTAAAGGGGGAAAGAATTGTAGGTGGTAGTAAGACGAATCGTTTGGAGAAGGAATACATTTTAACACTAGTTAAAAATCATACTCCCAAAGAAAGTATCGCTTGTCCTGCCTGTGGGCATGTGACAAATGTCGTTTTACATAATCAATGTATGCGATGTGGTTCTAGTATTGCCAATCGAAGATATCATTGGGTCATCATTGGAAAAGAAGAAAAACTTTTGTCTCGTTAAAAAATAAAAGTAACCGATTTGAACTGAACCCCAAAAATTGGACAGTTTATAAATAGTTATTAAATAGAGGAT
>CAJTXV010000030.1 GCA_910584255.1 uncultured Bacilli bacterium | reverse complement strand
TCAAATTTATTTGCTTATGAAAAGACTGTTGAACATATTTGTCAACAGTCTGAAGAGTGAAAATTCACTCTTAATGTTTCTCATAAATGATAATATGGTTATCTTTTACATCAATTACTAGATGCATTCCAAAAGAAACCTTATTCTCAATAATCATTTTTGAAAGTTCTGCTTCAATTGTTCGACTACAAAAACGTTTTAAAGGACGCGCTCCATAATTAGAATCAAATCCATTTTCTACTAAATAATCTCTTGCTTCTTCTGTAATTTCTAAGTGGATTTGATTATCCTTTAATCTAAATTCTAAATCGGCAAGAATCTTATCTAAAATTTTAGAAATCACTGGTTTGGTCAAAGGTTTAAATACAATAATTTCATCGATTCGGTTAATGAATTCAGGTCGAAATTGTTGTTTTAATTCTACCATAACTTGACTGGTATCACCATCTAAAATATATTCGCTTCCTAAATTAGAAGTCATAATAATAATTGTATTTTTAAAGTCAACGGTTCTACCATTGGAGTCTGTTGCCCTACCATCATCTAGAATTTGTAATAGTAAATTCAAGACTTCTGGGTGTGCCTTTTCTATTTCATCAAAAAGAACAATACTATATGGATTCCTTCTAACAGCCTCCGTTAATTGTCCTCCTTCTTCATAGCCAACATATCCTGGAGGAGATCCAATTAAACGAGATACACTAAACTTTTCCATATACTCGCTCATATCAATTCGAATCATATGTTTTTCATCATCAAACAACTCGTACGCAAGTGTTCTTGCAACTTCTGTCTTCCCGACACCTGTTGGTCCTAAGAAAATGAAAGACCCAATAGGGCGATTCGGATCCTTAATACCACTACGACTTTTAATAATAGCTTCACTAACATAACGAATGGCTTCTTCTTGACCGATTACACGCTTTTTCATATTCTCTTCTAAGGATAAAAGTTTTTCTCTTTCACCACTTACTAATTTACTAATCGGAATATTTGTCCATTTAGAAATAACACTAGCGATATCTTCACTTGTTACAACATCACTTAGAATTTTATTTTTCTCTACATTATTTAATTCAGCCAGTTCTTTTTCTAATCTTGGAAGTTCCCCGTGACGAAGTCTTGCAGCTGTTTCTAAATCATAATCATTCTCTGCTTGATCCAAAAGAAATTTTGTTCTTTCAATTTCTTTTTTCTTTGCCTTAATATTATCATTAATAGACTTTTCTTTATCCCAAGCATCCTTGAGTTCAGACTCTTTCTGTCTTAGATTACTAAGTGTTTCATCAATCGAAGAAACTCTTTCTTTAGATAACTCATCCTTTTCTTTTTTAATTGCCTCTTTTTCTATTTGAAGTCTCATAATCTCTCTAGTTAAGGTATCTAATTCAATAGGAACAGAATCCATTTGTACACGAATCGTCGCACAAGCTTCATCAATTAAATCAATTGCTTTATCTGGCAAATACCTATCTGTTATATAACGATTAGACATAGTAGATGCTGCAATTAAAGCATTGTCCTTAATATTTACACCATGATGAATTTCAAATCTTTCTTTTAAACCACGTAAAATGGTAATTGTATCTTCTACTGTTGGTTCACTAACCTTTATTTTTTGAAATCTACGTTCTAGGGCGCCATCTTTTTCAATATACTTACGATACTCATTTAAAGTAGTCGCACCAATTAGATGAATTTCACCTCTAGCCAACATAGGTTTTAAAATATTAGAAGTATCCATGGCACCTTCCATATTGCCAGAACCAACAATGGTATGAATCTCATCAATAAACATGATGATTTCTCCTTCACTTTTCTTTACTTCCTGAAGGACATTCTTTAATCTTTCTTCAAATTCACCACGATATTTCGCTCCCGCAATCAAGCTTGCCATATCCAATTCCCAAACAATCTTATTTTTTAAACTGTTTGGTACGTCCCCTTTTACAATTCGAAGTGCAAGTCCCTCAACAATTGCCGTTTTTCCAACACCAGGTTCTCCGATTAAAACTGGATTATTTTTGGTCTTTCGAGATAAAATTCGAGTAATACTACGAATTTCTTCATCCCGACCAATCACTGGATCAATCTTTCCATTTTTTACATCTTCTATGATATTACGTCCATATTTCTCTAATACATTTACATTTTCTTCCTCATTTGGATACATAAACATCACCTCACATACAACATTATACTTATTTTATTGGCACTTGTCAATATAGAGTGCTAAATTCGACAAAAAAAGAAAAGGAATTGCTTATTCCCCTACACTTCCTAAAGATTTCGCAGAATTTTTCGAAATAACCTCATCAAATTCACCAAAAGTTACAGTCCCATTCATATGTTCCTTTCACACTTTAATTACTGATAATGTGTTCATATAAGTAATTATTTTTTGCTTCGAAATCTCATTTACAGTAACACTTTATTACAACTTTCCATAGTATTTGAAGTAGAAACCACCTGTTCACGTTTATCCATGAATTGATAAGCAATAGTACCCACGACAACAAAACCAACGACAGCACAAAATTCAATGCCACCTAGTTTTTCTCTAATATTTAAATCTTTAACTTTCACCAATCATTCTCATATAAATTGACTTCATTATACTAGAAAATGCAAAAGAAGTAAACAAACTATTTGCTTACTTCTTCTAAAGCTGTTTGAAGTTGATTGTCATTTTCATCTTTTGGATCCGTAAAGTATTGAATATTTAAATCAACTGGATGCGTCGGTGTTAATCCCTCTTCATTAATCCATGTTCCTTTTGGAGTCAACCATTTTTGAATGGTATATTTTACAGTCGCACCACTTTCTAAAGTATATGCCCTTTGAACAGTACCTTTACCATAAGAAGTACTACCAACTAAGAAAGCACCATATGACTCATTTAAGGAAGCAGCTAAAATTTCTGAAGCAGAAGCACTCCCCTTATTAATTAAAACAGCAATGGGATAGGTCCTTTTTTCCTTAGATTCATCGCGAATTTCTTCTACAATTCCCTTCGTATCTAATTGATAAATAACCTTTCCTTTATCTAAGAACATAGAGGCAATATCCGTAACTTTATTTAAATATCCCCCTGAATTCCCTCTCACGTCAATGACTAATCCATCAATTTCCTCTTTTTCTAGTTCCTTCAACTTCTTAGAGAATTGTTCCTCAGTATTAGATGCAAAAACACTAATAGCAATATAACCAATTTTTTTCTTATTCACATCAAAAGTTTTTATCGCTACAGATTCAATATCAATGGATTCTCTTTCTAATGTAAATTCTCTCGTCTCGGTATCCCTAAGAATTGTAATATGAACCTTTTTCTCTTTCGATTTTTTAATCATCTCGGAAATTTCAGCAGTTGTTTTTAAAGTAACATCTTCTTCTCCAATTTTTTGAATGATGTCTCCTACTTTTAATCCTGCTTTTTGTGCGGGTGAATCTGCAAAAACACGATAAATGGTTACTCTATGATCCTCATCTTCAACAATCTCAACACCAACGCCTTCATATTTCCCTTCTACTTGTTCATTAAACTCATCTGTTTCTTCTTGATCCATATAAACAGAATATTTATCTCCCAAGAATTCAAGCATTCCCTTGATACCTGCATCCAATAAGGCATCTTCATCTATCTTTTCATAATAATTTTTCTTAATATCATTATAAGTATCAATAAACTCCTGATATTGATTATTATTTGTCCCACCGATTGAAACTTTAGAATTTTTACTTGAAAATTTTACAACAACTCCTCCGAGGAAACCACCAATAATTAAAGTAATAATCATAATCAAAACAACTTCTAAATAATTAAATCCTGTTTTCTTTTCTACAATTACTTCCCTAATTTCTTTCGTTTTATTATCTAGTTCTTTTCTAGATACACTTTTAGAAATACTTTCATCTTCTTTACTAGTATCTAAATCATCCTCTATTATTTTTTTTGCCATGACACACCTCTTCTATACTTCTATTTCATTGTACCATAATATATTCATTTTTAAAATCAGTTTTATTATTTCTTATTCATAGGAGTTTCTCCGTGAAGATTAATATCTTTTACATGTTTTGGGCTTCTTTTTTCAATAGGCCATGTTTCTTCCCATTCTTTACCATTCCATTTTTTTAAACAATTAGATCCATACCACTTTGTCATTACCTTTTCTATATGGTTATAGGAGTAATACTTTCTCCCTTCAAAATCATATTCTTTGATAGGATATACATCTTCCTTTAAAAAAACAGGTTCTTTTAAAAATTTTTCCCATGGAACAGAAATCGGTTGTGACACAAATTTACTGTTTTCATTTCTTCTAGAATAACGATTTGAAAACCAACGAACAAACTTTTTGAGTGGGATAGGATTGATATGTAGATTATCAAATAATACAATGAACGGCAATACAATTTTAATGACTGTACGATTTAATTCATCTATGAATTTATTTTCCGAAACATTATCATAAATAATGACATCAACAAAAATTCCATCCCCTCTTTTACAACGATTCTTTAAAAGAAAATTTACTTCTTCAATATAAGTTCCACGTTTTCTTACTTTCATAGTAGGACCAGAAATAGGATTATACTTAGAATCGATTTCATAACAATCAAAATAAAAATCCTTTCCTAAATCCTTTTTCATAGCTTCAATAAAACGAAGCCAGTCTTTCCTTGGAATTGCCACATCCATATCATCATCCCAAGGAATAAAGCCACCATAATTACAAATTCCTAAGGCACTACCAGCAATTAAACAATATTCAATTTTATTTTTTCTACAAACACGGTCAATTTCATCCATAATCGTTAATACTTCTAATTGTAATTCACGAACAGTTACCTTACTTCCATCAGGAAATTCTTTTAAAATATAATCTTCTTTGTTCTTAATATATTTATCTTTACTCATTTATTAAACACTCCTATATCTATTATACCAAAAAATCAAAATGTTTGGTGAAAAAGCCTCAAAAGAAAACAAAATTCTGATACTAGCTTTCTTTTATAAAATTTTTATTTAAAACAACAGTAATTACACAATTTTCTAAAAATGAAGGAGTCATAATCAATTGCCCATGAAACCTACCATGATTTCCAAAACTGTTATCGACTTTTAATTGTTTAATCTCATGATCTAAAACCAAAGCACCCGTAATACACATGACATGATCATAATTAACCATATCTAATAACATTTGCTCCTTTTTTTGAAAGTTTCTTTATTCCAAGTTAATCATAAATATCATAAAAATTGGAATCTAGTACATTCATATCGTAATCAAGGGTTGTAACCAAACACTAATTCCTTGTTGTAGTTGTCGAATAATTGCGTTCTCCATTTTTTTAATTGGCAAATAAAGAAGTGTTTCAGGATTCAAATAAGTATCGGGAATAAAGGAATAACTACTAAATAATATATCTTTAGGAAATGATGTGACAGTAACATAGTCATTAAGTACATTTCCCAAATATTTTTCTTTTAATTGAAGAGGAGTAATTACCTCTCCTTGGAATTTAAAAGTAAGAGGTGGGACTCATAAATTTTTGACAGAAATTCAAAGATTCCATACATAAATTGTTCTTTCTATAAAATTCTTTTCTCTGAATCCATAGATATCAAAGAAATAAGATCAGTTTTTACTTTATTTCTTAATAACTCGACTGTAAGTGTATCATTGTAATGATGATTTACCTCCCTCATTTCACTCGTAAATACAAATCCATACTTATTTACAATTTCCCTACAAAAATGAAAGTCCCATAACTGCCAATATAATGATTGACTTTTTGATTAATAATTTCTAAGGATAACGAATCAATAGAAATTAATTCATTATATAAAACATTCATTTTCTCAAACTTATCGTAAAAATTAATATAATTCGCAGAAAAATCAAGAGAATTTACATCCAATTCTGAAGAATTTCTCAAAATATCTTTAATAACTCTAAAAAAGGCATAAATATTACACTGATGACTACCTAGCTGATCATAAATCTTAGTATCAGGGGTTTCTATGTTAAACTGAAATTGAAATTCATCTATTTTTTGTTGATCAATACTGGATTTTAAAATTCCATATTTTCTAATTCCATGTTCAATTTCTAAATTCTTTGGATTATTTTGATATTGATTATAAAAAAATTCAATGTCGTCTAATTTTATTTCCTTTTCCATAATACACTTCACTTTCTAGTCTATCTAATCATAATTATAACACGTATAATGTTGAACATAAAGATTTTGGATTTAAATAATTTGAAATCTTTATGTTTTTTGTTATTATAACAAACATCGGTAAAGACGGATTATAACAGGTACTTCGAGTACGTTGAAATGAATGTCTGCCATATAATTATTTATTAATTCGGTTGAAGATAATGGAAACTAATAGAGATATTAAAGTTCGGATGAAAAGCGTGTAGGAATGTAGGTAATTTAATATGGTGTAACCGAAATATAATGAAAGGAGAATTTATGGAACATATTTTAAGTTTTGATATTGCCAAAGGTAAAAGTGTTTATTGTTTTGTTGATGAAAATAAAAATATCATTATTGAACCTACTTTAATTAATCATAATAAAAAGGAATTTGATGCTCTATTTAATGTTGTTCATAAATTTGATCATTTAACTGTTATTATGGAATCAACTTCTGTTTATCATTTGCCTATTGAAAATTATTTTAGATCTAAAGGTATTGAAACAATTGTTATGAATCCCAAATTAGTAAAACAATTTAAAGATACTTTAAATAAATCTAAAACAGATAAAATTGATTGTTTTAAAATCGCTAGATGTTATTTAGGTACTATTGATACTTTATATCAAAAGAATGATGCATATTTTATGCTTAATCCTTTAGCTAGACAATATTGGTCTTTAATCGAAGGACAAACAAGATTAAAAAACAGATATAGACAATTAATTGAAATAGTATTTCCTAAATTTAATCTTATATTTGATGATATATATAGTGATCTAACTTTAAACTTTATTCACGATTTTCCTCATCCTGTTTTATTTATTAATCGAAGAACAGATTATTTAATGAACTATTTGAAAGAAAAAAATGGGACAACCAAAGCTTATAGATTTAGAAATAAAGTTCTTAAAATGAAAGAAATTGCTTCTAATTCACTTTGTTATGTAGGATTTGATTCTTTTCAAGTTCAAAATTTAGTTCAAGTTATTGAAATGATTCAGTATCATAAACAAGAAATTAACAAGCTAAAGGAACAATTAATTAGTAATTTAAAAGATACTAAATTATTTAAAATAATTAATTCTATTCCAGGATTTGGAGAATTTTCTACTGCTTTATTTTTAGCAGAAGTTGGCAATATTACTAGATTTGATAATAAATATCAGTTCATATCGTTTATAGGTATTGATTCAGTTACTTCACAATCTGGTACTTCTACTTATCATGGACCAATTTCTAAGACTGGTTGTAAATTTGGTAGAACGATATTATTCAATGTTGTTACAACATTAATTCAAATTAGTGCGCATACTGATAAAAATAATCCTGTTTATTTGTTTTTTAGAAAAAAAACAATCCGAAGGTAAACATCATTACAAGTGTATAATTGCCTGTGAAACCAAATTATGCAAAATTATATACAAGTTATGTTCTTCGAATTGTTTATATGAAAACAAATAGATGAATCACCTAAATTTTCAAAAATTGAGGAAACTCAGTTCTTTTTGTCGTGTTTATAATATCATATATTCTTATATTTGACAAAACTTAGATAAACATACCAAATGTGTATTATAAATACGAAAGGAACATAAGAAAAAAAACAAATTAGAAAATCTAACTTGTCATAATAAAACGAAAACAATAAATTCTGAATGAATTACAATGAATTTTCTGATTCTTCAGAGTTTTCTGATTCTTCAAAGCTTTGTGGTTCTTCAGAATTTCCTAGTTCTTTAGTTAAAATAGGTGTTTCTTTCTTCTTAGGTATAAATCTAGGAATTATGATAGAAAGAATAATAGAAAGAATTCCTAAAAAGATTAAAATATAACCACTAGTATTAAAAGAAGAAATAGAAATTCCTAAACGATCCTCTGCTTCGATAATATTTAATAAAGTATTAAATAGAAATGGTACCACAATTCCAATCATAATTCCGGCAGTTAGTAAAGCACCTCCAAAATTAGATAGCCATTTATAATAACTCTTCTTTAATAGTGCAATGAAAACTAAGGAAACGATGATAAAAGCAATAATCCCTATTTTCATACTCCCACTGATTAAAGAATGGTAGGTCTTTAAGATACCCCTAGTTCCACTAGGCAAATCCTCTTTCACTTCTTGAATAGTATCATTAAAAAGTCGATTCACCTCATCACTTGAAGCAATAGAATTTAATTCATCTCTCTGTTCATCAGTAATAGTAATGCCATGATTATTTAATATTTTTTCACCTTCATCGATAAGTCCATTTAATTCTTTAGAAACATCAATATTCCCTGTAGAAGTGTCGTTACTCAATATATCAAGAGCCTGATTAAAATATTGATCCATCATTTTTTTAATTTCAGGATTATTTTCAATTGTATCCTTAACTTCATCAATGATTTCCTCTGAAATTCCACTGTTATTATCTTGAACCGCATCCACTATATGATTAGAAATCTCCTTCTTCATCATAGTATCTGCAGTATCAATAATAACTCCTTTTACACAAAAAGTAAGTGCAAATACCATAATTAGTACAGTAATCCAAACTGTTAAAATTCCTCTTAAAAATCCTTTCATATGAAACCCTCGCTTTTTTTACTATATTAAAACTCAAAATGAATTGAATACCCAAATGGTGTGAGAAAGGAGACTTGAACTCCCACAGTCATATGACCACTACCCCCTCAAAGTAGCGCGTCTACCATTCCGCCATTCTCACATAATAGTTATTCTTTAACTAAAAATACCTCTCCTATGCTTTCTTAGTATAACATAAATTTTAAGTAATGAATAGATTTATGCAAAAGAAAAAGACTTTTAAAAAGTCTTTGTACAAAAAACCAGAAAGTACCAAATTTATGATTCATTTTTCTCATATATATCAGCACCATTTCCATGTAGAATAGCGAGTCTAATTTTATTGATATCTCCCCAACCACTATCATAGCCAATAGGAAAAATGCGAAATCCTATATCATTAGTCATGTTAGAGTTTGCTTTCTTATACTCTGTAATACATCGATAATTAGGATAACTACCAGAGGTTTCATCAACACAAGATAGAGGAATATCCCTATACTTGGTATCGTTTCTTTCTATACTTCCATCTGATTCCAAAACAATGATATCGCTGGAATTATATTTATTGGTATAGCTTCCAGAATAACAAGAAAAGTCTTTCTTGAGTAATTTCTCTTCACAAGTTTCACTACTCTTTTCTTCCTTTTGATAAACTACATTACTATCAGCAGATATAAATCCATCTTCTTTGATTCGAATCTTCGCTTGATCTGTTTCTTCCATGATTCCTTGCATACTATAATAGGTAAGATTTACATTAGTTGGTGCCAAATAAAAGTATTTAGAATCTAACATTTTTTCTCCAGAAGGGGCATCAAAATAAAATTGATGTTCAAATCTATAAGTTCCATCTTCCTGTTTTTCAATAGAGATTGGTTTTTGATTATAGTCTTTACTAAAACCATCTCCTGTGATTTTACCTTCTTTATCAAGTATCAATTTTGATTTTTGTGAACTACCTCCAGCCATATAAGTATATGTTCCAGCATAACATGAAAAGTCACCGTTTAATAGTTTTTCTTCACAATTATCTTGATTCCCAGTAGTAGCAGAACCATTTAATTCAATCAGTGGCATCTTCTCTTCATAAGAAACAGATGCACCAGCGATATGAAGGTTCAAAATTTTAAACTCTGCATATAAATTAGCTCCGACAAATGCTCCAAACTCAAAATTTCCTTGATACTCTTTCTTTGACTTAGAACCTGTAGCACTAATCTCCCCTTCTCCATAAACACCAATTGGAAGATTAATTCCTGATTCTAAAATACCAATAAAATTAAGATTGATATTCGTTTCTAATCCAAGTCTCGCTTCCCCTTTTCCCAAAACAGAATAACTATTCTCATCTGCTTTAAGATCGAACTGTCGATAAAATCCCCTATCATTATTATATCCGTAAAGAATGTTCAAATGACCTTTTGCTTGTAATGCTGCCTCCAGTGCGATTTTAAACTCTTTCAAAACGCTTAACTTATAATTCACAGTAAATCCAGGAACTGGTAAAGGAATAAATGTTTGAAGTAAAGTTTTAGTTTCTTCCTCTTCGTCTAAATATAATCCTGAAAAAGAAACTCCAAATTCTTTTCCTTCCTCTAGTTCCTTTTTCAAAGTCAAGAAATTATCGTCATGAGATTCTATCGTTAATTCAGTTCCCATTTCGATTTCTAAAGAAGCCCCAATATCTTGATGGAAAAAGTTAATCTCACTATGTGTTTTTAATTTGGCTTGAAATTCTATATTAAACTTTAAATCATGTTTTTCTAAAGCTTCTAGCTTAGACTGCTTTCCATGTTCCAAGATTACACCAATTTTAACTTTATAGCCACCATCTCTTAAATGAGTAATTTCGATATTAAAATTTTGAAGAGCATAAGCATGAGGAATAATAGAATCTAATAACCCTTCCTTTTCTATCGCTATTTTAATATAATCTTTTAAGTCCTCATCCGTAATAAAGTTGTCTATTTTGGGACTGAATTCTCCATAAATATCTAATTCTTTAAATACTTCTTCTAATGTAGGAGAAACTGTTTTTATAATATAAGAATTATTTTCTTTTTTTATATCATCCACTTTAAAAGCAAGAATTTGTTCTTTATTTTGATAGTATAAAATATCATTTTTCTTAAATTCTTTATTTGAAGTGAGTGTATAGTGAGTGTCATCCTTTAAAACATCCGTAATCGTATTAGGATTAACCTTAAGCACATCTTTATTTAGTACTTGTGTATTCGCATTCGGTCTTACAATCGTAAAATGTAGTACTTTAATATCCTTTAGTTTCTCATCTGTAAAGAATGCATTTTCTAAAATAATTTGATAGGTTTTTCCTGGAGTATAATTTTTACTCGGAACAATATAAAAGTTTTTCTTACTTTTAGTTACTTTGGTACTTACTTCCTTGTTATCTTCATCAATCACTTTATATCGAATCTCTTTATCCTTACTAGAAACCTGAAAACGAATATCGGCATTCGCCTTCATTAAATAATAGTCCCCATTCTCATACTGTACTAAGTAATCAATTGCATCGGATATATTTAAAGTTTTTCCTACAATGAATTGATCATTATCGCTTCTTCCAAAAAGATAATAAATCCCAAAAATGGATAAAAACAAAACACAAAGAACAGAAATAAATTTTTTTTTATTTTCAAATTTTTTCTTCATCGGTTTCTTTGTGCCTTCCTTTCTGCATCCTGCATTGCTCTTAAATCACTATTCGTTCCATACTTATAAACTTTATTTTTAGTAAATTCTTTTTGAAATTCAGAATTTTCTCTTACTTTTCCCATTTCATCTCTAATATCTTTAAACAACTGATTTTGTTCCTCTTTCATTTGTTCTTTAATGGATAGTTCCTTTTGTTGCATTTCAAGTTCTCTTTCCCGAGCCTCTCTCATATATCGATCTCTTTCTTCTTGTCTCATCTCTTCTTCTAATAAATTCGTACATTCTTTTAAACTATCACATCTTCCAGATTTTAAATACTTAATAAAAAGATCTAAAACATACTCACTCAAATAACCATTATATAATTCCCCATTTGTTAAAAGATCAATTTCTTTTTGCATTTGGGCTAATTCTTCTTCCAAACTAGAAATTAAATCTATAATACTAGCCTTTTTCTCTTCATACCAATTAAGATTTTCTTGATTTTTTTGATTCTTAGTCGATAAAAATTTACTAAAGTTAATTCCAAACCAGATAGCACAAATCAGAAGACAAATAACTAAAGATAATAGTATGGATAATAACAACATGACAATCGTACTAAAAAAATCATTGATATCAACAACTTTAAAAATATGTAAAATAGTTGCACTAATGATTAATAGAAATATAGCACCCGTTTTACTCCATTGCCGTTTATAGTAAATAAAATATACTACTCCACAGACACCAATTGATAATAGGAAGGACATAACAGGTAGTTTTGTCCCAAATAGAAATTCTAAAAATACTTCTAATAAAATAGTAAAAGTAATTGCCAAACCAATAAAAATAATTTTCAAAATCAAGTTGTTATTTATAAAATCAACAATACTATGAAACTTTTCTTTTTTCGGCTTTAACTGTGCCAAATCATTTTCTAAAGAATTAATTTGACGTAGTGTATTGTTTCTTAGTTTTAATTTTTCATATAACTCTTCAAAAAAAGAAGTTAATTCCTTTCTATTCATGTCAGTTAAATCTTTTCGTTTTTTCTTTGCCATTTTAAATACTCCTTAACAATTAATTTTTTAGTATAACATATTTTTAAATAATATAAATTGCTGATTTATAAATAAATCATAGTCCTAGTTTTTGAGATATTCTATTACAACGTGTTTCTATTAAACTATTAATCTGATTTAAATAAGTATAAATCTCTTCTTTTTCTGTAAATTGTGTAATTCTTTTAAATGAATTCATACTCTTAATAATGAATTCTTTTTGATACTCTAAATAGCAATTCAGTAAATAATGATCAATTTTATCCTTACTAAACCAACCAAATATCATTTCTACCTCCTCTTTGGTCAAGCATTTTTCCTGATTACTATAAAAATCCTGATAAAATATAGAATTAGGGGATTCGTTCATTTTATGAAGTATTAGATCAATACGATCATCACAACAATTATCAAAGTTTCCTTTTGCAAAATTATAGTGGTTTCCTGGGCAAGGCATAAAATTCCCAATAGTATGAGTATTTTTAGCTAGTTTAGATAACTCGTTTAATATATTTTCTGGTATTTGAAAATTTTCTATATTATTTAATTGCCATAGTTTAATCGCTAAAGGATTTATGTGATTTAAGGAAGTATTTGCATTTCTCAATAAGGTATGTGCAAATACTTCGTACTTGTTTTTATCCTCTTGATAATACTCACTCGTTTTCTTTTTTCCAAACTTTTTTACTACAGTCGTCCATATGGTTTGAAAGGAATGAATGTTATCAAAGTTTCTCTCTTTATCCCACCCCAATAGTGTATAAATTTCCTTCGCTTCTTTTGAACTTTCACAATCAAAGATGGTACATCCTAATAATAAATTAATAATACGGTATCTTAACCAATTTCTTATGTTTTCTATCGACATTTCATCACTAGGCTCCCTATAACTTAATACTTCAGCCATTGTCAGATTATCAAATAAAAAACTAGTTTGCTTTTTTAAAACATTTTCAAACAATTCACTTATTTCAGAATATAAATTTTTCTCTAAATAAGGAATCTTTTTAAAATCAAAGTTCGTATTTGTTATCCACTCTTTCATTTTAAACGACACCCTCTTTATAAAATATTTTAACAATTAATAGAATTGTATATTTTTTTAATCACTATCACTAATAACCTTTAAAATCTCTATATGTCAACCCATCTAAAATTATCATACCAACTATTAGAAAACAACAAAGGTAAACTCTATTTTACTTCTTCCTAAGAAATCACAATAAATAGTCTATGATTACATTTTATTTTAAATAGCTTCGTAAAATTTCCGATTGATTTCTAACAACAAATATCCAAAGTGATCTTTTAATATCTGCATTAGCTCTTTTAATTTGTCTAATCTATATAAATCCAATGTATGATTATTTTTAAGATGTAAGTATATTTCATAAACATTCTTAAAATTTATTTCTAAATATGCTAAATAAGCATCATCATTAAACAATTTTAGTAATTCTTTTAAATATTTTAGTTCATTTGTTTCTTTTAATTGTTTGATTGTAAATTCAATATTTGTAGTTAACCTTAACATTTCTAAATACTTCCAATAATTACTTGGAATATGAATAAAAAAGTAATTAATAATATCTTTATAATCGTAATAAAATGGATGATTATACTGTTTCAATCTACTGATAACGTCATCACTTAGACCAATACTTTGATAAATGCTTGCATTTTTAGCCTCAATTTCTTTTATGTTATCATTTAGTAAAAAATCATAAGAGATGTTTTTAAGTTTTTCATTGCCTGAAGTTTGACATACTTTGATAAAAACACTTAATGTCTCAATGGTCGGTAAAATCGTATTTTTTCCATTAATTGCATTTAATACAGTTGGCTTCGAAATGGAAGGACTAAATCTTTGACATAGTTTTAAGAATTCTTGTTTACTAACACCCAATTCACTTAAAATGTATTTTAGTTTATAAGATAATTCCTGATTATTCATAATTCTCTCCTTCTCTGTTTCAAAAGTACCACGATTTTTTTATAAAGTAAATTAAAATACCTTGATTTTAAAAGAAGTAAAATACTTTTTACCTTTTCTGTAAAAATGTAAAATGCTATTATGAATCAATATTCTTTTAGACTTATATATTAAAAAATCAGGTCTATTTTTACTACAAGTTTATTACTTTAAAAAAGACACTATAAAGAATTATAAGAATAGATGTATTATATTATAAGTTGCTAGATAATTCTTTAGCACTGAAAAGAAATAATATATAATGAAATAAAAAAAGGAGATATTATTATATTTCCTTGTGGAAAAACTGGAACCCATAAAATTAAAAATACTTCCAAAAATCAAAATCTAATTTATATTGATTTCGATACTACAAATTCTCCAGATATTATTCACTATATCGACTCTAATAAAATTGGGATAATTGAGCACGGAATTTCAAGTGCATTTTACAAAGAAGAAAATCATGTTAATTACTAAGAAGGAGAATAATTTATAAGAATACAAAAGGCACCATATGCTTTTAATAATCATTTTAAAATTTTATAAATTGAAAAGTATCAAAAATTGCATTCTCCAACCCCTCTTTTGATTTACGAAACGCATGAGACTCATTAAGTGTTGCATTTTTACACTGCTCTGAAACTTCCTTTGAAGATTAATATGGGATAATGGAATCAATTACTCCATGTACAAATAAAATTGGAATTTCCAAATCTACAAGGCTTTTCCAAGTTTAAAAGTAATACCAAGATGATTACTTTTAATAATTTTATAACCTGTTTCATTACCTCAGTGAAGAAATCTGTATATGTTCTTGAAAAATCTAATAGCCCATACCATAATATTAATTTTTTAATACAAGAATATTTTTTAAAATCCACACTAGATACAACACTTCCACCAAAACTCGCACCAAGTTAAATAAATAGAATCAAATTCTTTTTCTATTATAATAAGTCAATGGTAGTTTCTAAATCGATCAACTCTTTTAGGTGTGGCATTTTATAGTCTTCATCTTCACTTTTTCCATGTGCTCTAAAATCGAATCTAAAGGTATTAATATTATTTTTATAAAGAGCATTTGATAAATCTTTAAAGTGATTGGAATCATTCTTATCTCCCATAAGTCCATGACATAAGAGAGTGATTTCTCCAGTCTGATTTACTGCAGACAAAATTCCGCATAGCTTAATATTATCTTTTGCTTTAGAAAAGATTTTCTCTTCCATAATATTACCATTGATAATTATACTATAAATTATTTCTAAAATTTTAACTTTTTTATATAAGTTATGTTAAAATAGTAATGAAGTTTTTTACGCTTGTATAGTTTAATGGATAAAACGGTCGCCTCCGGAGTGACTGATGCAGGTTCGATTCCTGCTACGAGCACCATGTGGTTATAAAACAAACTTTCAGTTTGCTTTTGAATATATTTTAACTATATTTTGATTTAAATATAGTATTTTTTTTAAAATTGCATATAATATATAAAAAGTATTGACGTACATTAAAACGTACGTTATAATATTAACGAGGTGATATATATGAGTACTATTAATATTACTAATGCAAGACAAAATTTATTTCAACTTGTAACTGATGTGAATATTGGTTTTAATCCAATTACTATTGTTAATAATAAAGGGAAAAATGCAGTATTAATATCTGAAGATGAATGGAAAAATATAGAGGAAACTTTATATTTATCAAGTATTCCAGGTATGGTTGATAATATTAATGAAATAAGAAAAACAGAAAATTGGGAAGAATCTTCGGAGTATAATGAAAATGAAGAGTGGTAATTATATAATTAGGTTTTCTAAGCAAGCAGAGAAAGATAAGAAAAAACTAAAAAATTCAGGATTAGATAAAAATTGTAAAACTATTTTAAATTTAATGCAGAATAATCCTTTTTGTTATCCACCATCTTATGAAAAATTATGTGGAGAATTAAGTGGATTATATTCTAGAAGAATAAATAGACAACATAGAATAGTTTATGAGGTATTAGAAGACAAAAATGAAATTCATATTATTAGAATGTGGACTCATTATGAAAAATTGTAGTAAAAATTTAGTACAATTTTATAATTAAAACAAATCCACAACTAAATATGAAGTAGTTTGTTATTTGATATAAAGTAATTGGAGGGTTTTGTATGGGTATTCAAAGGATAGATTTAGATGACAACAAAGAACTTATTCTTCGTACGAAGAAAGAAAGTTTTTCACCTCGTAAAAATAGTATTTATTACCAATCTGTTAGTGAAGTTATTGTAAAAGATAGTAGTCAATTGTTATGTATTGGAATTTGTTTTTCAAATTCATTTACAGGGGCTTCTCAATTTGTTCAATATACTCCACAATGTATATTGTTTCTACAGGGAAATAGTATTACAAAATCTTATTATGTTGAGCGAGTATTTGATATCGAGAGTATGTCTTCACATGTATTAACTAAAGATGATATTCTAAAAAAGTATAATATTGAGTTGTCAGAAGATATTAAAGATTTTCCGATTTCTAAAAAACGTGTGAAACTCAGAACTCGATAAATACTATTATTATTTATTTGGATTTGATAATATCTATTTTTATGATTAAAACGAATCCATAACTAAATACGAAGTAGTTTGTTTTTGCCTCTGTCAGGTCCACCATTGTGATTAATACTTGCACACTATAATTAGTAGCGAGTTTTTAAATAATACTCCCTTTATTTTGATGCTTGCGTCAAAATATATAGGGAGTTAGAAATTATGACTTAATATAAACTGGGGAAAAAGATATGGAATATTATGATACAATAATTATTGGAGCTGGTCTTGCTGGTTGTACTTTAGGAAATCTTTTATTAGAACAGAATAAAACAGTTCTAATAATTGAAAATCAAGATGTATCCAAAAAAGATAAATTATGTGGAGGTCTAGTTACATATAAGGCATATAATTTACTTTTAAAAATTTATGGCAACAAAATAAAAAAATTAGACTTTAAAAAATTTAATTCTTTTAAAGTTAAAAATAACGATATTATAAAAGAAGTAAATAAACAAAATATTTATTCTATAAATAGAAAAGAGCTAGATGTTTTTATTGTTAGTGAGTTTCTTAAAAAAGGTGGTAAAATTTTAGATAATACGTCTTTTGACAAAATAGATTTTAATTCAAAAATTATATATACATCAAAGAAAAAATTTAAATATAAAATATTAGTTGGTGCGGATGGAGTTTTAAGCAGAGTAAGAAAAGAACTAACAGGAAAAAAACAAAAAATGAATTTTGCTATTGAGACCGAAAGTTCTAATAATGAAAAAGAAATTCAAATAGACTTTTTAAATAAATTTATAGGATATGCTTGGACTATTCCTAACAATAAAACAGTTTTAATAGGACTAGGAAACGTCAATCAAAATAAAGATATTAAAAACACATTTTTAGAACATTTTAATTTAAATGTAAAGACACCCATAAAAGGTGCATTTCTACCTACTGGTAATGAGATTATGTTAAAGAAAAAAGACGTGTTTTTTATAGGAGATGCCGCTGGACTTGTGTCACCAGTTATAGGAGAAGGAATTTATTATGCTTTATCTTCTGCTTATATATTATCTGCTTCTATGAATTCAATGTATAAGATTAAAATGTTAAAAAATAGAATTTTGATTTTTAGTCATAGAATATCTAAATTACTAATCTATAATTCTTTTATTAGAAATATTTTTTATAGATTATATGGAAAATTTAAAATAATAACATTTTTAATAAATTTAGTTCTAAAAACACTTTTATGAGTGTGCATAACCCCATTCACAAACGCACCATTAGATAATATCGTCGCACCGAGCGATGTTAATATAAGTCAATCTGAGTATGATTGATTTTTTCTTTTTCAGTTAGTAAATACACAAACAAACAAGCAAGCAACGTGGTATAATTTCTGCCAGACTTCTATCATTATTTTTCAATTTCAGAATGATTTACACAGGTAATTTTGGTATAATATTTATAGCTAAAACTTAATGAAATGAGGTAATACCATGAATATTGAAAACATACAAAAAGTATTGTTAGAATGTTACTCAAAAGATTTATGTTATCCTAAAGTTCAAGATGATTGGAATGACAGTAATAAATGCTTTGGTATGTGTGCAATAACATCTCTAATCATTAATGATTATTTTGGTGGAGATATTTGTAAGATTCATGTGGATGGAATTAGTCATTATTTTAATTTAGTAGAAGATAAAATTATAGATTTAACTTCATATCAGTTTAATTGTGAAATAGATTATAAAGATTATCAAATAAAGACAAAATAGTTTGTTTTTAACTCTGTCAGGTTCATCATGTGATTATAAAACAGGCTTGTTTTATTGTATAGATGCACTTTCATTGTACAAAATATGTCAAAAAAAGAGAAAAATGCACAATAAATCAAAAATATTGTGCATTTTATTGTGTTTGACTATGGGGTCAAACAGTAAAACCACCAGCTATGCTGGTGA
>CAJTXV010000029.1 GCA_910584255.1 uncultured Bacilli bacterium | reverse complement strand
ATACCGAGCTTAATCATGCGCAGACAGAATTTAATGAAGTTGCTAAAGAAATGAAGCGCTTACCTTTCGAGGAAACAAGTAATAAACTAAAGGATGTCGGAGATAAGCTATCTAAATTATCCGCTACTGCGACAGCAGTGGGAGGCGCATCGGTTGCAGCGTTTGGCGAATCATCAAATGCATTAGGTAAGATTAAGGCCTCATTAGGTCAAACCGCCGAGGAAGCAGATAAAACATTAGATGCAGTACAAGATTTAGCGAAAGAAGGATTTAATTTCGATGATGCCTTATCGGTCATGATTAAGGTCAAACAATCCATGTCTGATTTGTTAGACGATAGAGAGATTAATGATTTTTCATCAGGAATTTTAGCTATCTCGGCAGGGATTGACCAAGATTTGAATGATGTATTAAAAACGGCCAATTCATTAATGCGTAATTTCGGCATAGATGGTGAAAAATCATTAGATATTATCGCTGGGGGATTGCAGCAAACCGGTGATTTATCAGGGGATTTGCTTGATTCATTAACGGAATATAGCGTGCAGTTTGATGAATTAGGATTTACTGCGGATGAAACGTTAGCGATTATCAATTCAGGATATAAGGATGGAGCGTTTAATACTGATAAATTAGCGGATGGAATTAAAGAATTTAACATCAAGATGAAAGAAATGGGGAATGATCAAAAAAGCGTAATGACGGATTTAAATCTCAATATTAATGAGGTACAATCCTCATTTACGAAGGGTGGAGATTCGGCCAAAGCAATGACAGACGTTATTGTGAACGAGCTTTTAAAGATTGAGGATGAAACGACACGATACCAGATGGCTGTCGCACTTTTTGGCACAATGTATGAAGATTTGGGCGATTCCATCCTTGTCGGTCTATCTGCAATTAATGATGAGACAATGGAAGTCACAGGAACGACAGAACAGGTACGTCAATCGTATGAAGATACGTTTGGCGCGCAGATGAATGCGAAAATTCAGCAGTTGAAAGAACCATTAACATTATTAGCGCAAGAAGGTCTCCTCCCAATTCTCGATGTTGCCGGTGAGATGTTGACTAAATTTTCGGAATGGTTTACAAGTCTAGACGCAGGAACAATTGAGGCCATCGCAAAAATGGGAATGTTCACGATGGTGCTTTCTCCAGTTGCAACTAAAATAGGAGAAGTCATTACCACATCGGCGACTTTATTTGATTGGATTAATAAATTAGGACAATCCTCTACGACAGCAGCGGGATCCACAGGAATGTTAGCTCAGGCAATGCAATTTTTAGCCGGTCCGGTTGGGATTGGACTTGCAATAGCTGCTCTAGTCGCCCTGATGAGCTATGTTGGTGATTGTGAAAATTCGCTTTTATTTTTGCAAGAAAAATTCGGTGGATTAGGGACTATTGTTGCAGGCGTCTGTGAATTTGTAAGTGGTTTAACTCAGCTGACCGTCGGAAATATCTTATCATGGATTCAGCTTGGCTTAGATGCAATAGCTGCTTTAATTGATGGTCCTGGTGGCCAAACGATTGAAGGCGCATGGCAAAATCATTTGAGCAGAATCGAAAAAAATAATACCGATGGGATGCAAAAGATAACGCTAACGACAACGCGCGGAATGTCGCAAATGCTCAATGCATCAGAAAGTAGCTTAAATCTAATTAAGGCAACGTTTGATAATGTTTTAGGGCAACTAGATAATATCACGCGAGGAAATTATAATGCAGCCGCCACCGAGATGGCCAAACAATTGAAGTTGATGGATGCCAATCAACTCACAATTTTAAGAGGCATGAATGATACGTGTGGGAATCTCTTCAAAGGCATTCGCTCTAACATGACCGTCGAGGAGCAGACAAGGAAAATCGAGCAAAATTTAAATCAAATGTCTCAGGCAGGTAAGTTGGATACGGATACATTGAAAACTGATTTGAATTCTGCGATGGAAAAAATTCAAGAAAGTTTGTCCGATAAGTCTCAAAAAGGTTCGGAGGACGTAGTTAAAAACGTAGGCGATATGGCCAAAGATGCTTCCCAAGATGCTAAAACGATGGAAAAAGACTTTGTTGCCAGCACAAAAAGCATGAAAAATTCCGCTACCGATACTTCTAAAAAAATGGCGGATCAGATGATTGCTGATTACAACAGAATTAAATCGACTTATTCACGCTCAATTTCCACGAACGTCACTATTCATCAAAAGACGATTAAAAGTAGCGTAAATGCTCAATCGAATGATGTAGCAGCACAAAGTCGTATCATAGATCCTATCTCATTCGGACGTTCGGTTGATAACATAGCTTTAGCATCAAATTTTGAGGCGCGTGTCCGAGGATTTGGTCAACAATCAAGTCAAATATTTAGCAATGCTAGAAATAATAACTCATTGGATCAACGATTGAAAAATCTAATCGAGGCTCTTATGAAAAAAAGTGAAGGTCTCACAGTTCAATTTAACATTGAAAATATGAATGCTAATAAGATTGAAGATTTGAATAAAATCGCCGATTATATTAAGAAAATCTTCAATGAGGAAAAGCGACGAAATGAACGATTGGCAGGGATCATTTATGACTAGAATTAAATTTAATGATAAAGATATCCCTTCATTTTTAACCATCACTGACATCTCTATCCCAGCGTTCTCAACAGAAAAAACGAGAAAAATATCAGTTGATTTTACAATTAAAACAAAGGGATTATTATCAAATGAAAAAATTGATGAGCTAGCAGCATGGTTAAAAGGCGGAGACGATGAGTATTCGACATTGGTATTGATGAATGATACAACAAGCTATTATCTTGCTAAAGTTAAAGATGATGTCGAATTAAAAGCTAAAAATCAATTTAAAGCAACAGGAACAATCACATTCGAATGTTTCAATCGTATATCCTTTGTCACAAAAAGCGAAGTATTTACAACGCAAAAAATAATTAATTATAACAGCGAGCAACCGTCTTCACCAATGATTAAATTCACTATAAAATCAGAATGTGAGGAGATACTACTCACCTTTAAAAATGAAAAATACGATAATTTTATTCATTTAATTAGTCATTTTAATGTTGGAGAGACCATTAGAGTCGATTGCAAAACCCTCAAAGTTATGACAAATAATCGATTAACTATGCCAATATTAACGCTAGATAGTTTCTTTCACAATTTAGTTAAAGGCGAAAATCGTTACGAGTTGAAAAAAGGCAATTGTGACGTCGAGGTCTCTTATCGAGAAGAATATCTATAAGGAGGCGATAGGATGCTATATGTATTTACAAAAAATGAAGAATATATATTAAATATCGCCGATTTTGAATTTGAGAATGATAAGCACGTACGTGAGATTAACGGAAAGTGGTATTTTGAGTTTGAAACATCTATAGATTATCTGCCATATCTATCAAAAAGTAACCGAGTTGGTTTTTATGATAAAAATCATAAATTTCAACTTTTTTTTATTGATGAAGAGCCATCCATTGATTATTTAACAAAAAAAATAAACGTCTATTGTCTAAATGTTTGCTTTGAGTTATCCACAAGTATTATAGAAGATAAGCGTTTACAGGATGGTAGTGCCTTAGAAGCGATGAGAAAAGCACTCGAAAATAGCGGTTGGGAAGTTGGTAATGTCGCAGAATTAGGAAATAGAAATATAAATTTCTATGACATAAATCGCATGGAGGCATTAAAAGAGATTGTTAAGACATACGGCGGAGAGTTAGATTTTCGCATTGAATTTAACGATAATGCTACGCAAATTGCTCACAAATTCGTCGATTTACCGGCGAGAATCGGAAAAGAGACAGGCCTTCGCTGGTCATTCGCTGTAAATTTGGATAGCGCAAGCCGTAAGGATATTTCCGAAAATTTTTGTAATGTGTTATATGGCCGAGGTGGAGCGCTTGAAAGCGGAGAAGGTTATACGAGAAAAATAAAATTCAAAGATATCGAATGGCATACGCCTGATAATCCTGTCGATAAACCACTTGGCCAAACCTATATTGAAGATCAAGACTCTATAAATAAATATGGGCGTGTGGAAGCAATCTTTGAAAATAGCAATATTAAAGATCCTGAAGAGCTTTTACAAGCAACTTATCAAGCCCTTCAAGAAAATAAGAGTCCAAAATACTCGTATGAAACACAGGTCAAGGATATTTCGAATCAAAAAGGTTTTGAGCATTACAACGTAAATTTAGGCGATAGCATAATTATCATCGATGAAGAGTTAAAGTTAAATAATAAAGCTCGCATTGTTGCTTTTAGCGAATCCATAAAAGAGAGCGAAAACGAGAAGAAATTAACATTGGGAAATATCGAAAAATCATTTATTGATAAGTCAAACTCAACAATTACTATCGTCAATTCGTCCAATAAAACAGAGGATGTCGTCATTGATGATACGAAGTTTCCAAACGAACTCCCCAATGTGCCTGAATTAGAGGTACATGGACTATTTGCCTCCATTATTGTGTGCTGGACGTATGATGCGAAAATTTATTATGAATACGAACTTTACGCTTCAAAATCACAAGGATTTAATCCGACTGTCGATACTTTAATCGCAAAAGGCCGATTTAGTACGTTTCTTCATGAAGTTAAGCCGGATGAAACGTGGTATTATCGTGTTCGCTGCAAGAATACTCATGGCCAAACCACAGAATTTAGTGCAGAAATTCATGCGACGGCGCTAAAAATTGCAGATGGAACGGAATATATTGAGAATGCGGCAATTAGTGATGCGTGCATCGGGTCTTTACGACTCGACAGAGGATGGGTGGGAAAACTGCTCGGTCAATACATTGAGGCTAAAAATCTCCTTGTGACAACCTCAACTGGAGAAAGAAAAACTCTTCATGTCGATGATAGTGGACATGTCTTTATTGATGCTGAGCAACTGCTCATAAAAGGCGAAAAAATCTTAAGTCAAACAGAAATCAATGAAAAGTTAGATGAAATTAACGAGAATTATAATAATGCGATTAACGACATTAAGAATGAAACGAATGAGATTTATCAACAATTTAACAATGCAACGAGCGACGATGTCCTCTCCTCACATGAAAAAATTCAAATGCGTGAAGAGTTACGAAATCTCGATTCAAAATATAATGCATTAAAACTCATCATTGAGAAATTTAATGATGAATCAGTAAATAGTCAGTTTGCTCAACTCACAGAAAAATGGAATGCCCTTCATGAATTTCTAGATCCTTTCCTAAAAGATGTTAATAGTGCAAGCGAGGTCTCCAACGCGACAATTCGTGAGCTATTGTATCAGTATCTCATGCAATACAATATTACTGATGTGGCATTACAGACGTTTATTAGTACAACACTAACGACGATTCGGACACAACTAACTACGACGGCCGAAGGAATGCAGATTGCTATCACCAATTCAAATGAGGCGCTTGACGAAGTGAATAAGATTGGTAAACATTTTCGTTTTACTGATAGTGGATGGTTTGAGCTGTTTGCAACGGTCAACGGTCAGGAAGGGCCCTTTAAAACAAGGTTATCCGATACAAGGCTTTCATTCTTAGAAAATAATGTTGAAGTGTCTTACTTCTCAAATTTTATGATGCTTATCACCTCGTTAAAGGTCCTCAACTCTCTCCAAATCGGAAATATTTCAATATCAAAAACGGCGTCCGGTGGGATTATCATGAAGTGGATTGGAGATGATTAATAATGGCATTGAACGGTACGATTTGGGGGACTTGCTATACCTATAACGGAACGGTCACAAATAAATATGAATTCAAAGTGGAGTGGAGTGCGACACAGGATTATGTCGCTAATACTTCATACATTACAGCAAAATCATATTTACGCTCTACATCGGCCTCAACTACTACTCAATCGAGCATGTGGTCGTCAAAAATCAATAATTCACAGGTGTGGTCAGGAAGTGGACGTGTCGGATCTTCATGGTTCGGAATGGGTCAGCGAAGCTGGACGGTAAATCATAATAACGATGGAACATGTCGAACAAATATTAAAGCAGAAGTCACAAATGGGATTCAATATCATGATATTTATGTTATCAAAAGAGCTTATGCAAGCGCAGATATTGAGTTAAATACAATACCACGTGCTGCAAACTTTACATTATCTAAAGATAGCGTTTACTTCGGTGAAGAAGTCGTTATGACGATTAATAAACTGGGAGGAAATTTTGACTATCAACCTCAATATCGATTTGGTGATATCTCGTTTTGGGATGGCTATGTCACTGATCGATGGTATTTAACACCGTCTCGAGACGACATGAATCAAATTCCAAACTCAACCGTCGGAACGGCTACCGTCATTTTACACACTAAAAAAGGCGATCAGGTGATTGGTTCTCAATCAAAATCCTTGACTTTAAAAGTGCCTGAGGATGTCGTACCAACGATTGGAGATTTAAAAATTGAAGGACGACGATTGTTAAAAGATTATTTTGTGGCCGGAAAATCATCATTTCGTGCGGAAATTGTGAATGCATCCGGCGTGTATGGCTCAAAAATATCCTCCTACAACCTGTCAGGAGCGGGATTAAATTCAAATTCCCAATCGGCTTCCTCAGGTGAATTGAGCGAAGGAACTTATCAAATCAAAGCTAAAGTCACCGATTCGCGTGGTCGTAGCGCGACTAAAACAAAAGAAATTGTCGTTCATTCTTACTATCCTCCTACTCTCCAAGCGAATGTTTATCGTTGCAACAGCGACGGATCCTCGAATGATGAAGGTATTTACGTTAATATCGAGCTTATGCCCAATATCCTAAATGTGGGCGGCGCTAATATTAATGATAAAAAATTTAAAGTCGAATATCGAAAAGTCGTTGATACTGATTTTAAAACGAAAATCAACTGGACGGATTTAGAGTCGTATACCGATAAAAAAATAGTGAGTCTAGGCGGTGGATTTGATAATTCAACGTCTTTTGTTTTTAAAATCTCAATAAAAGACAGTTATAGCACTGTCGAATTATTGGCATCGGTCAGCACAATGGAGTGTATCTCTAACTTCGAAAAAAAAGGGGTGGGAGTTAGAAAACCATACGAACGTGGAGCGTTAGACATCTACGGATCTATCTATTCTAACGAATCTTTTACACTAGGCGATAATGAGGAGCATGGACTTACTACCATCGCAGGCAAGCGTTTAATAAAAAATAATGTGCATGGAGGAGTTGATGTAGGAGACGAACGTTTTGGAACAGTTCTCTGCGGAAATGATGTTTTAAAATTTTGGGATGGGAATGAAGCCTATAAGATTTTTTCAGAAAAAAATCCACCGAGTGCTGGGCAAAGTGGCGCAATGGCAACTAATCACCCACGTTTTCAAGGCAATATGACACAAATATGTGGTGGTGATGAGCGAAAAAAATGGATTTATCATATAAATGCTGACACAGGATATTTATATTTTGCACCTTATAAAAATAATTCAGATGAAGTTGATTGGTCGAAACAGGTTGTTTTTCAAAGCGACGGAAGTATTGACTGTCGTGATTTGATAATGCATAATACATGGATTTATGACTGTCAAAAAATTCAAAATAGTAGTTCTCCATTAGACATTGATGCACCAGGTGGCGTAGGAATAAACGGCGGTCCACTTTGGTTAAACGGAAACGACATGATTAAATCAGCAGCTTATGTAGATGAATATGCGGTGAAAAGGTGTAATGACACAATACATGTGGACAATTTATTAGATGAATATATGCCTGTTCAAACTGAAAAAGGATTGAGATTAATTAAAAAATTTACTTCGATTAACGACGAAAGCGCAGAAAATACAGTTGATTACGGCGATATTATAAGCGCCTTAGTCATCAAAGTATCCGAACTCACTAAAAAAATAAATGATTTGGATGGTGAAAGAAATGGCTGAATTGCAAATGTCAATTTATGATTTTACACGTTTAGCATCATTACTAGGAATTTTAATCATTATGAATGTTTTTTTGAATCAATGGGAGCCGAAAATCAAACAACAATATATCGCAACCTTTATACTTGCTACCGGTTTATTAACTGGTTTTTTTATTGCTAACAGCATGGTTTTTGGCTTTGTGACTGCCGGATTTGTCATTTTCGGCGAAAGCATGATGAACGAAATTAATAAATTAAAAGATTGTTTTAAAATTCTTGATAAGACTATTGATAAAGAGATTGAGAAAAATGTTAAAATTCGCGTAAATCAAATGAAAAGAGAAATTGAAAAAGAAAGAAGTGAAGAAAAATGAGCTATATTTATGAAGAAAAATTAGTGAGTTCAACTAAATATAATATTAAATGCCCATATCCAATGACACCTAAGTATGTTGTGATTCATGATACTGCAAATTTAGCAAGCGCTTCTAATGAAATCGCATATATGACGAGAAATAATAATCAAGTATCTTTTCATTTAGCGGTTGATGAGAAATATGCCATTCAAGGACTTCCGTTTAATCGTAATGCGTGGGCAGCTGGTGACGGTGGAAATGGGGATGGAAATCGTAACGGAATTCATATTGAAATTTGTCGTCCAACAAATTCTGATAGAAATTTATATAATGAATCTGAAGAAAATGCGGTGTATGTAGCAGCGCGACTACTAAATAAATTTAATCTAAATATTTCGCGTTTAAAAAAACATCAAGATTTTTCAGGGAAAAAATGTCCTAATTTAATTTTGTCAGAAAATCGATGGGAAAACTTCAAATATCGCGTTGATTGGGTGCTTTCAGAAATTAAAAAAGGAAATATTGAAGCGGGATTATCGTGTGGATCTACTAGTTTAAAAGATAAAAATCAATTTAAATCATTTAAAGTTAAAATCATTTGTGATTCTTTAAATGTCAGAAAAGAAGCAAGTTTTGATTCTAAAGTTGTCCAAACGGTTAAAAGAAATGAAGTTTTTACAATTGTAGATGAAAAAAATGGCCTTTATAAATTAAAAAGTGGTGTAGGATGGATTAGTGCAAATTCTAAATACGTTAAAAAACTGTAATATTTAAATATTAAAAATAATATATTAATACTGGCGGAAGCCAAAAAACCAGATTAGGTCCCTATTCAGACCAACGGACCAAAATTCAGGCCTATTACCGAAATATACACCAAAAAAAGGCAGGATATCCTGTCTTTTTTAACATTAAAAATGATTAAATAATCTAAAAAAAGTCAATAATATAATTGTTAATAAGATCATGATGGCGTCTAAGGTGCGAATTAATGCAGTTGTCGTATACTTTTAACCATTAAAAAAGCGTGTTAATCTAAAAAGGTAGGATAACCTGCCTTTTTTTATTTTTATGTTAAAAATGATTAAAGTATCTAAAATAGTCTATAATATAATTGTGTTCAAAAGAAAGTTTTAATGTTTACTTCTTTCTGTTATACTTGATTATATACATAAATCTCTCCAGCAAAAAAGACAGGTTTACCTGTCTTTTTTTATTTTTAATGAAAGTTCATTCTGTATAAATCTGTAGTATATAAATTAATAGCTACTGACCTATAGGTGACATCCATCATTCGGCTCAACTTCTCCATATTTTCCGGCAAAACGGTAAAGCTTATAACCGTAGTTTCTTCTCCATCTTTAGAATGTGCAATGGCTTTATATTTGAACATATCATAGTTAACAATTCCTTGCTCATTTATTAAAGAGTATACATTATCATAATTTTGTTCAATCGTCTCGCTTACAGTTTTTTTAAAATTTTCTTCGACGATTACTTCAACTACTTCAATTCCACCAAAATCATCACTATGATAAATCTCAACATCTATCACTTTTCCATTAGGAACATTATATTTTTCTTTTTCTTTCGAATTAGCTTGCTGTTTGATATAATCCAAATCTGGTTGAGGGTTGTAGAATAATAAACAAATGTTATTAATAATTGTGGTGCTAACACCTAAAATTATTAACCAAAACCACCATTTTTTTCGATATTTTTCATAGAATTTTCTCATAGTATCACTTCCTTCATTTCTATCTTTTGCATTAAAAATTTAAAAAAACATAGAATAATATAGCAGAAATAGCTATGCTGTATAGGAATATAAGCGGATTAACGTCTAAATGATTTCTAAAATCATCGCCTATTCCGAAGAGGAGACCCCCGAACTCCTTAAAAAATCGATTTTGGCCTATTAGGCGACGGATTCCGCAAAGCGGTTGCCGGTTTGTTAAATTAAAAGAGCCCACGAGGCTCTTTTTTTATTTTAGGCGTGTCCAACTTGAACTATCCAACAACCGTCAGCTATCCGTTCTAATTCGACATATCCATTATTAACGTCCCACTCATCGAAAGAGCCTTCCTGTTCATTAGATAGAACATAGTCAATCACGTCTCCCTCGTCCTGGGTATCTGAGTCAATATTGATATATCCCAAATACCACCCCCGATGAAGGTCATCTTCATCGATAAACTTCTCTAATTTATTAATAGATACATTCAAATAAAGGTCGCTATAGTCATAATCATCACCGATTTCAATTTCGGTCATAATTCCTTCTGTTGCTTTTTTAAGAAAAATCTCTAATAAGTCAAGTTCTTCTGACGATAATCTAGATTTAGTTAATTTTTTGAAAAAGGTCGTTAAATCAATGATTTTAGCAAATTTATCTTTATTCCACTCGTCTTCGATAAACTTACACTCGAAAATTCCATAATGCTCAAATCCAAATCCGATTTCTTCATCAAAATTCTCATCTCTAACTTTAACTTGGCATCGGCAAATATAACTGCTCATTTTATTCCTCCTCTTTTTCAATCATTTCAGACCATGAACGACTAAATTCATGATTTGAAAAAGCATCTTTTAAACCAGTTATTTGTTTAAGGCGTAAAACTTCATCTAAATCCATTCCAAGATTTTTCATAATTTCTTCATCACTCCAACCCTGTTGAAAAAGAGCAGATACAATCGAACTCATATCTTTAATTTGATGTGTTCCACGAGCGCGGTTATGTCTAATTGTTGAAGCCATACGATCTTTAATATCTTTATCTATCACAACAACAGGCAATTCATCTAGTCCTAATTTTTTCCCAACAGTGTATCGATGAAATCCATCAACTACAATATAAATATCTTCATCTTTATTATAATAAGTGACAATTGGTTGTGTGTATCCATCTGATTTAATAGAATGCTCTAATAATTTCATCTCAGGACTGGCAACTTTATTAGGATTATAGTCATTTGCTATAATTTTTGATGTTTTAACCATTTTTACATTCATAACAGGCATTTCTATTTTCATCTTTTTAACTCCCTCTCTATAAATTTATTTAAATGTTTATCATTTGTTTGGGTGTCAATACTAAGTAAATTATCGTATTTAGTAATAAATTTTTTTAATTTTTCCTCATCTGACTTGTTTTGACTAAAAGATAATCGTTTCATATAAAAATCATTTCGTTCTATTGCCTTAGCAATTCTTCTCCAACTAATAACCTTTTTTTGAGATTCTAACTTTTTATCCTGTTCTTCAGGAATTGCCGAAAGGTCAAATCCTTCTTTCTCTTCATACCACTTCATGAATTTTTTAATTTTTTCAATATAATGTTTTTTCAAATCCGGGTTATATAGACCAATACTTTCAAGCAAAAATACAGTGTATTGTTCCCATGTGAGGTGATCAGGTTTTTCAGACGTTAAATTTCCTAGAAGAGAAGTTCTGGCATAGATATTCCCAAAATTGACTCCATTAACACGATTTAAAATTTTTTCCCAAGTTTCATATTCTAAAGCTCTAAATTGGTCTAATCCATTACGTTGATCATCACCGTACGGTTGGCATAACCGTTGTTCATGAATACTGACGCCATTTTTGTACATCATTTCATAAATGTTATTGAATTTTAAATCTAATTTGCTTACCGCTCCCCAAATATCCTCTGTTCGCCAGTCATAAAGAGGGTAAAAATTATATATGCCATCTAACCTTTTATTATTTTCTTTCAATAAAGTAGTCCATTGATAATTATTAAAGGTATCTTTTTTTGTTGATGCAATTGTTCGCCATCGATTTAAGCTCTCATCTGAGCGAATTCCAACACCGCAAGCCACTGATCCACTATTTTTTTCTTGATACCATTTTGCAAATTCAACAATAAATTCTTCAAATTCCATTCCTTTATGAAAAAAGAGGAAAGGATTATTATCTATATTAATGCTATCCTGGGGCATGTCACGAACCCAAAAATCTTGAACATCTTTATCCCAACAAATCCATTTTGGTTGTAGTTGAGAAACTGCATTTCGAAGTGCTAACGGTAACGACACCCAATAAAAATTTCTTATTTGTGATAATTTTTTTAGTTCTTCGATGTGATTAATAGTTGCTTTATATTGAGCTTCCAAATCTATATAAAGAACATCAAATTTTCTATTAATCTTTTTTGCAACAATATTAGCAAGTTGGACCATTACAGAGCTATCTTTTCCTCCGCTAACACTAAAATAAACATTATCAAAATTAGTAAATGCGATTGTTAAACGTTCTATTGCTGCGTCAAGAACGTTCTGTTCGTGATATATCTTCAATAATTGCCAGCTCCTTCATGAGATAATTTTCGAAATCTTTTCGATTATACTTTTTAGAAAGTGTTAAGAATTTATCTAATAAATCTTCTTTCTTATCTAGACATCTAAAAATCATATTTTCTATACCTGCATTAGATTTGATATCTATATATACACACTTATTTTCTTGTCCTATTCTCCACGTTCGACGCTCAGCTTGCAATCTTGTCGCATAGTCAAAGCTATTTGAAAAAAATATTTGATAATGAGCATTTTGAAAATTATGAGCATGGCTTCCCGTTTGGAGATTTGCAATTAATAATCTCTTTTTACCAGATATAAATTCATCTTGTTGTTTAAATGTACCATTGAAAATTGCATAATCTTCATCTAAATCTTCAATAATGTTTTCTATCTCCTGATTAAAACGACACCAAATAATAACTTGCTTAGAACTATCAATTTCTTTTAAAATATCATTCAAAATTTTAACGCGGTTTTTATCGTAAAGAACTACTTTCTGTAAATTTGTGAGATAGGCATAAAGTAATGTTTGAGGTAAATCATTATCAAGTTTAAAAAAAGAAAATTTTTCAAGATTATAGGCTGTGACTGCATCATCATTAAGATAATAAGTATACATTTTTCTAACTCTTTTAGGCATTTCTTTAATATCTAATAAATCTACTTCATAAATATATGGAGATATTTTTTTGTTAAGCCACTCAATGTTGTGAGATTTATAAATTTTTCCACTATTTTTATCGTATTCAAGATGATTGTCGCGAAATTTATTAAATGTTTCATATCCTAATATTTTTGGACTCAAAAAATAAAATTGGCTATATAAATCTTTAACATACTTTGTGATTGGAGTCCCGGTCATAATTAATTTGTAGTGACATCTTCTAGACAATTCAATTGCTCGTATCGTTCGCAAGGCACGATGATTTTTAATATATGTCGATTCATCAATCACAAGAAATGTTTTTTCATCAACAATTCGACTTGCTTTTAAATAAATAGCATCCGATTGAGATATAGACTCTAATCCAAATGTATAAATATCTTTATTAATCATAAAATCTGTATGTTTTTCAACTTCTTTAATGAAATTTTTTTCAGTAGACTTAGGAAGAAGAACAACCATTTTATTGACTTTATTTAGTTTTTTTCGTTGATCAAAAAGGGAAAAGGCGCACAATGTTTTACCCGTTCCCATGTCCATGAAGAGTGCGCCAACTTTGACCTTATTTAATTTTTCTACCGCATTCTTTTGGTGAGGATAAAGATTAGTCAATAAGTGACTCATCTACAGTCTCCTCTATATCATCAAAACTTAGACGATTAGGTTTATGTCTAGTTTTTAGATTTGTCAGTCGTGGGATATTTAATTTATCCAGTTGTTCTTCTCGATGCTTTTCAGTAAAAATAGTATTTTTAGATAATTCAAAAATCTTTGCTAAATTATCTCCCGTTATTTTTCCTCCATCGCTTAATTCAAAATCAAATCCATCCATATATGATACTTTTAATATGTCAGTTCCTAGCAAGCATTGTCCTTTTAATGCTGTAAAAGTTCGATGATCACGCGGAATTTTAACATTAAAAGTGTATATATTCATCTCAGCAATGTAATTTCGAGGGATTAAAATCTGTTTCCATGTCATCAATCATTCTCCTTATCTAATAAAGTATCATCAATTTCAATTGTTAACTTTGATGGATCAAGAGCTTCAGGACGATGTACTGGATTTTCATATTCATCAAAATAAGATTCATATTTATCAAAATAAGACTCAAACTCATCAACTGACATTGTCTTTCCGTCGTTTGTTCTGAATTCAAAATAATCAGTATAGCTCAAAATCATTTTATAATCATTTTTCCTAATAAATTGGACGCATTTAGATGGAATCCAAAATGCGCGTCCTTTTTTATTTTTTGGGATTTTGATTAGATATGCCAGACCCGTATCGTATTTAATTAAATTACTTTGTGCAATAACTTTTTTCCATTCTGACATTACAAATATCCTTTCATGCTGACAAATAAAACATCAGAACCTTGATAATAAATGTCATAAATACTTTCTTCATCAAACCGTTCAATGATGTTTTCATCAATAATAACATCATCATTTGCATATAGATTGAACGATCCGCTAATGCGTGCGAAACGTTTTGTCTTTTCTTCTCTATTAAATGATTTTGGATCCTCTACAATAATTAAATGAGCTAAATCGAAATCTGGAATTGGAACTAAAATTTGAAAATCATTATTACCAAGTAAAATGTTGTCGTAATTTCTATCTAAAAGATACTTTTTAGAAACTATCATTTTTATTCCTCCATCTCATATAAATCTATGTCTATAAAAATATCCTTGATCTGGACATTGTTTCGAAGGCTGAACTTCAGCATAAGATAAATTTTTGTTTTCGACAATCTTTATTGGATATTTTAATTTGAAATTATCTTTGTCGTAGCACGCTAATTCTATGCCGATATGTCTTAATTCATCGATATTAAGTAAATCACCATTTTTATCATAACAACGTTCAGGAGCATTCCACAGAGCAACTAGTTCATAAACATCTTTATTCCCAAATACACCAAATCCATGATAATCTTTTTCTTCTAACTTATCTCCATTTGGACACAGCAGATAAATCGGACCATTAACTGTTTCCTTTAAAAATTGATCCTCTCTGCAGACTGGAATTGATTTATTTGTATCACTTGTTAACCAACTGAAATATCCCATTATTATTTCTCTCCTTTTAAAGTTATTTATTTGAAAGCCCTAAATTTTTTTCTCTTTCTTCCAAAAGAACACGAAATTCTTCAATATCTTGTTCTGTCGCTTTATTTTTAATAAATGATCGTGATGTTGTTCGTTGCTTTAGATAATTTGAATACTCCTTATTTTTAGATTCCCAGCGTTTATTTGCTTCTGCTTGTTTATTTTTTATCATCTTAACTATCCTTTCTAAAATAATAAAATATGAAGATTAGTAGTAAGCTACCGATTAAATATGTTTTTTTAAACATTAAAAAAACTGTCATTAATATAATCAAATAAATTCTTAACATATTATTCAGCTAGATGTTATAATAGTAAGAGGGTGGTTGCACACCCTCTATTAAACCTTAGCGTTTTTTATTTCGCTTTGGTTTGTTATTAGTTGCTATATAAGCTAATAAGCCAACTAATATTGTCGATATGGGTGTAGCGAAGTTATAAAATATTTCGCTACACTCTTTTATTTTATCTAGCATTTCCTCACCTCCTAAATATATTATACTACATGCAGTATTCGTATGCAAGTCTTTTTTTGAAAAAAATAAAAAAGTAGCAGGCGACCGAAATCACTTGCTACTTTTTGTTTAGAAATTTGTTAGAGCATTAATTAAGTTCTTTCTTCTAATAGATAAATCATTTTTTGCAGTTTCTTCATCTTCATATAATTGAATATAATTTAATTTATCGCCTAAAGCTGATTTGTAATTTAGCGCGACAATATAAATATATTTATCGAATTTTTGAAAATATTTTGCTATAAACTTGTCGCTCGCATAAATATCTTCTAGATAATTGATAAACTCTTTCTTATACATTTTGAAAAAAAGATATTCTATATCAGAATTAACATCTGATTTTTCGATGTCTTTAATAAAAAAATCACTTTCATAGCATTCAACAATCTCTCGGTCAATAATTGATTTATTATATTTGTTAACCGCATCTTCAAGAAATTTCATATTAATTCTCCTCCATCTCCAATATGACAAGCGGGCTAATATCTAGAGCTTTGGAAAGACGGATAATGTTATCCCGACGCATGTTATTAATCAATCCTAGCTCCCATTTCCGTACTGTTGATTTATCAACCCCACATTTTTTCCCTAATTCTTCATAAGTTAATCCTAATTCTTTTCTTTTTTGTCTAATGATATCTTTAACCAACATTAGAAATCCTCCATGTCGCTGATATCAATATCAACGTCATCTTCATCTATGAAAGTTAAATTCTCAGATATATTATCATTTTTTTCGATAATTAAGTCATTATTAGCAATTGATTTATCAGATATTTTACCGAAAAAAGCTGGCACTTGGCCAGTTAGCCGATAATATTCGCTATTCATTGCTTCTTTTATCAAATCTTTAATAAATAAATTAGGTTTCGATTTGCTACGAAGATAATCTACTAAATATTTTTCTTCGTTTGTAAATGTTATTCGGATTGACGCCATTTGGCTACGCCTGCCTTTCTAAATCCTTTTGCATTTGCTGTGATGTCAGTCACAATTAAAGCATGTGGGTATGATTCTCTGAAATATTCTTCTGTATAATCAGCACCGCCACCACAAAGTATTAAATTGTACTGCTCGAGTCGAGGATATAGGCCTTTCAACTCATTAATAAATTTTAAATAAAATTTTGAAATAGCCGGTTCAATAAAGCTAGTGTCATCTTCAAAGTTATCATTTTTAATTACTAATTTACCCTCAAAATATTTACGAACATCTGCTAGATCTACATTATAATAATGTTCATTCACTATTACGTCCCTTACATCCTTATATAAATCTAATAATCCTAGTGTTATAGATTTACCATTTGCGAATCTATCGTTCTCATCAAATTCAGCGATATCAATAGTTCCACCACCAATATCAATGATTAGAGTTTTAAGTCCTTTTTGTAAAACATTTGTTGTTTCCTTAGATTTATTAAAAAATTCTATTTTAACACCGTATCCTTCCGGCACAACAAAGATATTATTAATGGTGATCACACGAGCTTCTCCATTTATTTTAATTGTTTTGCAATTATTATCTTCAATCAATTTTTGAATGTTTGCTCTTTCTTTTTTAAATTGCCCAGCTGGGACTCCGATAGTTAGATTAATATTTGATGAATCTGTAACTTTTGCAATCGCGTAATATAATAAAGCAATGTAATTATCTTTTTGATGTTTAACTAAATTGTTTTCAAAAGAACCTTGCCCCATGACATAAGATTTTCCGTCTATTTCAAAAATCTCTGGATTAACAAATTCATGTACTTCATCAGCATCGATGCATCTGCTTTCAAATGTTACTAATTCTGTTGCACTTTTTGATATTGATGTAATATTACCGATATCGACGCTTACTACAGATTCAGCATCATTTGTTTTAAAATTTTTCTTTTTCATAAACTCTCTCCTTAATGTGCAAAAAATTGCACCATTTAAAATTTAAAAGTGCAAAAAATTGCAACTTTCTGAAACCCTCAAATTAATTATAGCATCTGGATAGTAAATTTCAATCTTATTTTTTAAAAAAGTGCAAAAAATTGCACTTTCAGGAAAGGTTAATGTGCAAAAAATTGCACTTTTTAAAAAGAATATATTTTGAAAAAGTTGCAAACAATAAAAAGTGAGTTCTAAGTGTTTACTACCAGGAAAAGAACTCACTTCCTTCAAAAATTTGTTTGCTAATAAAATGATTATCGAAAAACAGATTGTTATAATCTGTTTTTTATTTTGGTGATACGCAATTTAATGCTTAGCAGTGATGCGCAATTTATTTCTAGTCTATATTTATATAAAAATTTAATCTAATAGACTATCTTAATATCATCAAAAAATAAATAAAAAAAAGAGCGATTCTATGAATAAAATAAAATCACTCTTGAAATTTACTAATTTATGTTATAAGATTAACTTAACAAAATTCATTAAAAAAACCGTAACCAAGTCGCCAAACTAGAAATTACGGTTTAAAAAATGATTAACAACCACATGAATATTATATCTAAATTATAGTGATTTGTCTATAAAATTTTATTCATGTGGGCTCATTTTCTAAAAAAGAAGGAGCTTTTTTTCATGGGGAGAATAAATTTTAAATTACAAATAGCAGATTTGCAACAATCAAACGAATATAAATCTTTAAATTTAACTACTCGCGATGTCTATGAATTGATTTATAAATCATTCCTGGCTTCAGCGATTAATTGTGAAAAAGGAAATGAAGATTGGAAAGATGAATTGGGAGTTTTCTGTCGATACAATCAGTCCTTAATTGCCCAAAAACTCAATAAATCATTAAGAACAATTAATTATGCAATCAAGAAATTAAAAGAACTGGGATTAATTCATGTTGTCGAGGTGGGGAAAAGACAGACAGCTAAAATTTATGTTAAACCTATCAAACTAGAAATTTATGATTATAAAGAAGTTAAAATCGAAAAAGAAGAGGTTAAACAAGTTTTTGAAGAAACATTTAATGAAACTGCAAATTATAAAGAGTCCCAAGCTCTAAATAATATGATTAAACGCTACTCCCTTGATGATTTAGTCACTGCAATAAAAAAATCTGTAAATGTTAAATTTAAAAAAGCTCGTATAAACTACATTGAAAAAACCATTGAATCGTTAAATAATCAAAAAAAATCTACTAAAAAAGCAATTAGAAAAGAAATGACGCCGGATTGGCTCAACAAAAATGATGAAATTAAACCTAAAATAATTTATGAATTAACGGATGAAAGAAGAAATTTAATATCTCAAATTAAAGATTTAAATGCATTAGGACGAGATATTTGTAGTTATTCTACTGAAGAATTGAAAAAATTGATAAAAATGCAATCACTCCAAAAATTAATATTAAATTAGCAAGTTTAATTGCTATTTAGCTATGCTAATAGCATATGCTTTAATGCGCCAATTAGAATAAATTCGGCATTAAATATCATAATGAACTATATTGATTTAGGAGTGATGAAATGGGTAAGAATCATGCTGTTATTACAAATTTAAGAATTTATGATTTTTTCGAAAGCGTCGTTGCTAGTGGATATGCAATGATAGAAGAGTATGAGATAGCTAAAGTCAGAGAAGCATTAGCACAAATTGAATATTTCGAGACTATTGATAATGATATTTCGCTTGATCCCTCAACAAAAAGAGTTTTTAATTTGATGAAAAATCCGTTAAATTCAGGACATTGTTCGTTTGCAAAAGGGATAGTCGTGAATATGGATTTAACCTTTACAAATAAAGCATGGATTGAATTTCAACGTTATCACTTTGCAGATATCGTAACTGGAATGAGTACAATGCATCGAATTAGCAAGTTTAATTTGGAAAACGCCTTTAATGAATTTACCGATCCGCAGATTATTAACCGATTGCAGGAATTACAAAATGAATATAATGCAGATCGTAGTCATGAAAATTATTTAAAATTACTTTATTCTACGCCAGCGGGATTAGAAATGACAGGCCGAGTGACAACTAACTATCTTCAGTTAATGAATATTTGGCAACAACGACATAATCACCGGTTGCCGGAATGGCGACAGTTTTGCAGAGAGCTCGAAGAAAAACTTCCTTATTTCGAAGAATTTTTAAAGGCAAATGGTCTTTTAAACGAATAAATTAGCATTTTACCTTTGAATTTGATTTATTTATATCTGAATAATAGACAACATTAGCAAAATTCACTATGCTATATTAACTCCCAGGAAGGGAGGAATAGCATGAAAAATATCCAAGTTGATTTGAATGAAGAAGAGTTAACTTTAATCATTTGCGCTTTATCAAGTGTTAACAAGGCTATCTTTAGAGAGGCTGCTAGCTCGAAAAAAGGCTATGGAAAAGTTATAGCTGAAGGATGGCTAAATGGTGCTTTTAAAAACAAGGCGCTTTATGAAAAGTTAGTTAAGATTCAAAAAAAACTTAATTAAATTTTTTTTGACATTGGTGTTCAAACAAGGTATACTTTAAATAGGTCATCAAATTTCTATGGCAAGAGAAAATATTTTAT
>CAJTXV010000028.1 GCA_910584255.1 uncultured Bacilli bacterium | reverse complement strand
TGGAGAATCATAGGGCTAATGAACAATGTACCAGATTCTAATGGAAATAAAGCAAATCGTATTAAATTGATAAGAGCAGAATCGCTTGGAAATATGGCATGGGATACTGCCAATAAGAGTAATTGGTCTACTGCTTCATTAAAGACTTACCTTAATAGTGGTGCATACTGGACAAGTTCATTAAATAGCACAGCAAAATCTCAAATTAGTAATATTACATGGAATTTAGGGGGTCAGAATACTGCACTTGCATCTGTCTCAACATTCTATAGAGCAGAGAGGGCTACTTCGGTATATGCTGGAAGCCCAACGACATGGAAAGGATATGTAGGACTCATTTATCCAAGTGATTTTGGATATGCAGTAGGAGGAAGTGTACGAAATATTTGCTTATCTACAAATTTAACTGAATTTCGTACAAATAGTTGTCATACAAGTGATTGGTTATCTTGTCTGGATGCTGGATTATGTTTTACTATAACAACATATACTAAACTGAACTATGTACATCTGATTTATGGGCATGTCGGTAATAATAGTCCAAGTACTAATGCTGTGGCTTTTCCTGTCGTATACCTAAACACCAACATTTTAAAAATCAAAGGAAAAGGAACAAATACCAATCCATATATTATTGAATAGTCAATAGTTTATAAAAGTACATATAAAATCAAGGTTATATCTTTTCAGATGGATAGCCTTGATTTTTTTAATTAAAAAACCATTTATAATCTATTCATCTGTTATAAATTTTTAGGGACAGATTTTGATTTCAAAAGATATAATAATTTAAAATTATTAAGTAAATGATGCATAAATATAAAAAAATTGCATAATATACTAAAAAAAGTATGCTTCAAGAGAAAAAATCTCCTAAATTGTTGTAAAAATAAAAGAAAGGAGATAGAATGTTTTTAGGGGACAGATGTTATATTATGTTATTACAATTCAAATTTAAAAATCATAAGTGTTTTTTTGATGAAACAATTTTAGATTTAATGGCGACAAAAGAAAAGCGACATATGAATTCTACAATTGATATTAATGGAAATAAGATTTTACCAGTGATAGAAATTCACGGTGCGAATGCTTCTGGCAAAAGTAGTACATTAGAGGCTTTACGTTTTATGTTTGAAATAATTAAAATGTCAAGTAGAGTAGATATTAATAAGAGTTTGCCTGCAGTGCCTTTTGCATTTAGTGATATTGCAAAGAACGGAAACAGTGAATATGAAATTTCTATTGCTCTTAACGATTACGAATATAGGTATGGATTTTCAATGAATAAAAATGGGTTTGATGAAGAGTGGTTATATATGAAAAAGTTTTCATCTACTACGAAAGCAACTCAGAAAGTGATTTTTGAAAGAGTTAAAAATAAAGTTGATTTTGGAAAAGCTTATGGAAAATATAAAAAAACATGGGAACTTTTTGGTGATAATAACAATTTAAATACAAATAAATTATTGATTTTAAGTAATGTAGCAATTAAGGAAGAAAAAGGAATTCTTAGAGATATTTACAATTATATTAATAAATTTGTTTTTCGAATAGAAAGTGTTTTTCAACAGAAAATTAGTCTTGATATTTTAAGTCAAAATAACTTATTATATCAAAAATTTCAAAAGATAATTAATGAATTTGATCCATGCCTATTGGGAATTCAAATTGATGAATTTGATGATGATTCTGGAAATAAAACTTATAACATTAGTGCTGTTCATAAGAATATAGATAATAATGATAATACTACTTTAATTCCTTTATTAAGAGAATCTGATGGGACAGTTAAAATCTTTAATATTATGCCAATAATATTAATCAATTTAGAAATAGGTGGTTTATTATGCATTGATGAACTAGATGTTAAACTTCATCCTTTATTATATAAAAAAATTGTTAATATATATAAAGATAAAAATATAAATAAAAATAATGCACAATTGATTTATACAGCACATTCAACATTTTTATTCAATAGTAATGATTTAAGAAGAGATCAGCTATATTTGGTAGAAAAAGATTCACTTGGGAAATCAAGATTATATTCTTTATCTGAATTTAGAAATCTAAGAGTGGATGCAGATTATGAGAAAAAATATTTAACAGGTCAATTTGGTGCTATACCATATGAAGATGAGTAGGTGAAAATATGGGTAGCAATGATTTGTTTAATAAGCGTAGGGAAGAAAGAAGAAAAAGGAAAGAAAATATAGAAAAACAAAGATCTAGTAATTGGTTGGTGGTATGTGAAGGAGAACAAACAGAGCCTAATTATTTTAGAGGTGCAGTGGATGCTATTAATGAGGGAATAGATGATAAATATAAATTAAAAGTTAAGATAGTTGGTAAAGGCAGGAATACAATTTCTTTAGTAGAATCCGTTGAAGATTTATTAAATGAAATAGATGAATGTAGTAATAGTACATTACTATATGGAAAAATTTTTGTTGTTTTTGATAAGGATAGTTTTAGTCCTGAATGTTTTAATGAGGATGTTTCTATGTGTGAAAGGAATGGGTATATTCCTTTGTGGTCTAATCAAGCAATTGAGTATTGGTTCTTGTTACATTTTAATTACATTGATGTTGGGATGGATAGAGCTTCATACAAAAGTAAGATAAATGACTATTTTAAAAAGGTAGGATTAAAATATGAGTACAAAAAAAATGATGAAGAGATTTATTCTAAATTATCAGAATATGGTTCTCTTGAACAGGCTAAAAAAATGCAGCTCGTGTTCACTTAAGTCATCGTTGGGATACACCATCTAATTCAGAAAGCTGTACTACTGTTTATAAATTTTTTGAAGAAATAGACGAAAGATTAAAGGAATTAGGGTAATTTATTATTTTAGATATATCAAAAAAATACAACCTTTTTAGATTGTATTTTTTAAATTCATAAATGTTTTTTATATTTCTTTCTTATAGGCTATTTCTTGATTGATATCATAAGTAATTATGTCATCTGTTTTGAAATATTCTGTTGCTATTTCACAACCCATTAAACAGGGAATATTAAACTCTCTTGAGAAAATTGCTGCATGACATAATATTCCTCCATAATCGGTGATAATTGCTTTTACCTTTTTTAAATACTCCACATCTTTTGCCGTAGTAATTGGACAAACTAAAATTTTTCCTTCTATATCTAGTTTACTTATATTTACTGTATTATCTTTAATTACAACACATTCTCCTGTAATTACTTTATCATTCTTGAATGTAGAAGAACCTTTCATCCCATTTTTTATTTGATGCTCTTTTTTATTTTTTTGTTCTAACTCTTGAAATCTTTTTTTTGTAATTTCTATGGTTTCTTTCTTTGTAATAATTTTATTTTGGTACTTTTTATTTTGTAAATTACATAGAACGAATCCATTCTTTTCTCTTTGATTAATTCTTTTAATGAGTGTTTCTTTGTTTAATTTTTGATTACATAAATCTATTAATTCTTCTACATGTGTATACATTAATAGTTTTTCTATGTCCATTTCTATTTTAAAATAAGTAGAAATATATTTAAAAATATCTTGATAAATTGGAAAATAACTAATACTTTGATTATTCTTCCATTCTTCTATTCTTTTTCTTCCATTTTTACTTAATACTTTTTGAAGTGGGTTTGTCAAAGAATTAACTAAATATTCATAAGAATTGATTTGTGCATTTTTGTCTATGATTTTTTTAATATCTTTTATTACTTCTTGATACTCATTTTTTTCTATTTCCATTTTTACTTCTTTTGATAATTGATGGATTTCTTTTGCTATTTTGTAGCAGTTTTCAATGTAGATCATTATATCTTTTTCTGTATGACTTATGATTGTTTGTTGATCGAGTGGTAATATATTTCCGTTGAATCCACGAATTTGTTTTTGATTTTTAGGATAGTATACGGTGATATCTTCTGTTACTTCATTATGGATTCTTTTATTTTTATATTTTGTAGCTCCTAATATCCATAAACTTCTATGAAAAACTTGCCAATTATTATTTTTGAAATCACACCAATAACCTTCTTTGATATAGTTATCTAATGAAAAATGGATAGAAGTAATTGGTCTTATTTGGAATAGGTAAAAGGTACTATTCTTAAAACAAAATTCTATTTCTATTTCTTTCCTCAATATATTTTTAAGTTTTTGAACATTTTCTTTTATAATACTTAATTGTTCTTTTGTTAGAAGAGAATCTCCTTCTTTATCTTTTGGCAAGTGGTAGGTATAGGGTATTATTTTTCCCTCTACTAATTTCTTGCATTGTTCTTTTGTAGCTTCTATTAATATTTCTTGTTTTCCATTTGCTGGATTGATGGAAAATGCAATTCCAGAAATATCAGATATCATCATTTCTTGAATTAGTATATCGAATTTAATATTTGTAGTTTTCATTCTTTTTTCATTTAAATAGGAATGAATATTACTTTTAAATAGAGAAATCCAACAATCCTTGATTCTTTGTTCAACTTCTTTTATTTTAGTATTTGGAAAAGAATCAAATTGTCCTGAAAACGCATAATGATCTTGATCTTCTAGGGAAACACTAGAACGTACAATTACAGTTTGATATTTATTTTTCTTTAAGTATTCTATTAAATTTTTTGTTTCTAATTTTCCATTTTTAATCTTTTCTTCGATATGATTTTCAGATAGAGAAATATGATTTTGTTTTAGAAAATATTGAAATACTTTATTTGGAATAATGATTCCTCTTACAATCGAAAAGTCATGATAAAGTAAGTTTAAATTTCCTGCTTTTCCTTTTAGATTTTGCTTGGTACCTAGTTCTATTATTTCCATTATCTTTTTTTCTCAATCTTTTCTATTTCTTCCAATGTTGCTTCTTTCAATGACTTTTTTTCACTTTCAATATATTCTAGTGCATGAATATCTAAGACTTTCGCTCCTTCGACATTTTTAAGACTATCATCGATAAATAATACTTCTTTTGGTACTTGTTTTGTTTTTTCTAAAGCATATCGGTAAAAATTTCTATTCGGTTTATCATATCCAAAGTCAAATGAATTGATGATATGTTCTTTTTTTACATAGTCATAGAATCCAAATCTTTCTAAGACCATATCAATCGCTCTAATATTATTGGTCCAAATCGATGGAGTAATTTCTCTCCTTTTTAACGTTTCTAGTGTTTCTATTGTATTGTTACTTAATCTATGTATTTTTATATAAATAGACTGTATTTGTTCTTCTGCATATGCTAGAATTTTTTTTGTTTTTTCTTCTCCAAATAATTGGTAGTATTCTTTTATTTTTTCTTGATTATTTCGATTCATGTAGACTTTAAATAGGAGCTGCTCCTCTTCTGTTAATGTACTATGGTCTTGATACATTAATACACCACCAAGATCAAAAGCTACACTTTTAATTTTTTCTTTCATAATGCTTTTCCTCTTTTCGCTCATATAATATTACTTTTTACTTATTTATATCAAAAAAGTTAAAATAATATTTAAAATGTTACCTTTTGTAGTATAATAAGTGTATGAAAAAAGTTTCAAAAGAAGAATTAGTCAAATTACTCAAAAATAAGAAAAGTCAAACCTATACTGAGTTATCTAAGCAGACTGGATATCATCCAAAATATTTAATTAAACTAAATCAGGCGTTAAAAAGTAATCATTATACTTACATAAGAGTGAAACGAAGCGGAGCTATTTCTGATTCTATTAAGAGTCAGATATTAGAAGATTATCTTCGGGGGGATTATTGTTCTTATTTAGATTTTTTTAGGAAATGTGGGAAAAAATATTCTGTTAGTTATTCTTTTTTATGTAAGTTTTTAAGTTCTGTTTCTTTAGATATGCAATTATTACTTATTGTCAAAGTAAAGAAATATCAGAATACTTATTTTGTTGCGATTGATTATTCTAGGAAGAAAATTTTATATCAAGTTTCAAGTAAGAAAAATGATTGTTTTAGTGTAAGAGAAATCCTATATTATATTTTAACTACTTATGGTTCTCCTACCTATATTTCATTTGTTCATTGTCTGAAAGTAATTCCAGCTGAAATTGAAGTACTACTAAATCATTATCATATTTTGAATGTTCCTTATAAAACAGTTTATCATTCTGCAATTATCTCTTCTAATCTTGAGAAAGAAAAAATGGTTTGTTATCGTACTTGTCAGGTTCAAAAGGAACATTTTTTAAATCGGATTTCTCGAAAAGCAATTCAAGATAATCTTCTTCAATTTTCTAATATCCGTTATTTGATTTTATCTGATACTGTGATTCCAAAGGGAGTAGAATTAGTTTTATATTATGATGAAGTAAGAAATCCTATTTATGTTTTGTATCAAGGAATTTCTTATCAGGTGAAGGAGTGTCAAAGATTACAGTCAAAAAGAGGAAATTCTAAGTATAATTAATCATTCTTTTATGTTCTATGGTACAATGAAGATAGTATGAGGTGGTATTTGTGAAGAAAATACTTATTGGTTTGATTGTTTTATGTTTTATTACAGGATGTAGCTCAAATCAAGAGTCTAAGGATAATGAATCTAAGTATCAAAGTATTACTAGTGAAGAAGTATTTAAGGAAATAGAAAGTGAAAATACTTCTGTTTATATTATTGATGTAAGAACTCTTTCTGAATATAAGTCAGGTCATATTAAAAATGCTATTAATGTTCCACTAGATAACATTGATACTATCTCTCAGTATGTCTCTTCAAAAGAAGATAAAGTAATTGTTTACTGCCAAAGTGGAAATCGTAGTAGAGAAGCATCTTTCAAACTTCTTGAACTAGGGTATCAAAATGTATTTGATTTGGGTGGTATCCAAGATTGGGATTATGAAATAGTTAGATAAAGGGGATTCATATGTTAGAAAATGCATTAAAAATACTAGAAAAAATGGAAGAAAATGGGTTTCAGGCATATATTGTTGGTGGTTTTGTGAGAGATTATATTTTAGGAATAGAATCCAATGACATTGATATTTGTACAAATGCTAGACCAAAAGATGTTCGCTCTATTTTTAAAGATGCTTGCTTGCCAACTGAGGAATATGGTTCTATTACTGTTATTTTAAAAAATATTCGTTTTGAAATTACAACGTTTCGAAAGGAACAATCTTATAGTAATTATAGACAACCAGATTCGATTGAATTTATTGATGATTTAGAAGAGGATTTAAAAAGAAGGGATTTTTTGATGAATACTCTTTGTATAGATAAAGATGGGAAAGTACTTGATTTCTTTCATGGAAAGAAAGATATTGATGAGAAAATCATTCATACAGTTGGAGATAGTAGTCAAAAGTTTTCAGAAGATGCCCTTCGTATTTTACGTGCGATTCGTTTTGCAACCGTGTTAAACTTTACTTTAAGTAATGAAATTAAGGAATCTATTTTTAAGACCAAGCACTTATTAAAAGAAATTTCTTATCAGAGAAAAAGGGAAGAACTAGATCGTATTTTTACGAGCGTCAATGTTAAAATGGGAGTTCATCTTCTGCTAGAGTTAGGACTTGACTATGAACTAGAATTACCAAATTTGGATAAGGTTTCTAATTTTGATGATTTAATTGGTGTTTGGGCACAATTAAATGTATCTGATTTATATCCTTTTACAGGAAATGAAAAAGAGTTAATTGAAAATATTCAAAAAGCTCTATCTTGTAATAATTTAAATCACCGAGTTTTATATACTTATGGTTTATATGTCAATAGCATTGCTGCTAATATTAAGGGGATTTCTAAAAAAGATGTGACCTATCAATATAATAATTTATCGATTCATAGTCGTGGGGATATTGCACTCAATGGGGATGAAATCAGTGCCATTTTGAAAAAAGAACCAGGTCCTTACTTAAAAGAAATTCTAAAGGATTTAGAAGAAAAAATATTATCTTTGGAGTTAGAGAACGATAAAGATCAAATACGTGCCTATTTAGTTAATTATTATTTATAATAAGAAAAGTAGATTGATAAATTTTTTTCCATTTCTTTATAATCGGTGCTATAATAATAAACAATTTAGGGGGTATCAAATGAAAACAGAGAAAATTATGAATATTTTTAAATCTAGGAGTTTTGTAGTTCCTCTTTATGTGTTTCAGCTTCGTGAAAAGTTTTCACTACCATTTGAAGAATTTCTCTTCTTAATTTATCTTTCTAATATAAAAGAACAATTTGTTTTTGATCCTAGCAAATTGTCTAATGAATTTGGAATTTCTTTAAATGATGTAATGATTTATATTGATCATTTAGTGGAAAAGGGATTTCTCGAAATGACAGTTTCTAAGAATGAAAAAGGGATTATGGAAGAATATTTGTCTCTTCGATTGTTTTATGAAAAATTATCTCAATTTTTGATAGAGGATATGGTGGATTCAGAAAAAATTCAAAATCAGGAAAAGAAAACGATTTATGATCAAATATCTGATGGTTTTGCGAGACCAATTAGTTCCATTGAGCGAGAAATTATTTCTTCTTGGGTAGAGAATGGTTTTTCGGAAGAACTTATTTTAGCTGCTTTAAAGGAAACTGTTTTTAATGGAATATCCAATCTTCGTTATATGGATAAAATTTTACATACATGGAATAAAAAAGGGCTTAAGACACTAGAAGATATTCAAGTAGATAAAGAAAAATACCAGAAAGAACAACGACAAAAAGAAAAACTAGAATTATTTGACTATGATTGGTTTGAGGATGAGGAAAATGAATAAGATAAGTCAAAAGGAAAGAGTATTTTTATTTGAAAATTATTTGGAGGAGTTATATTCTGATGCACGCTGTGAACTACAGTATTCTAAGGATTATGAATTATTAATTGCGGTTGTTTTGAGTGCTCAAACAACGGATAAAAGGGTTAATTCAGTAACCCCTATTCTGTTTTCTAAATATCCAACCTTAGAGGACTTAGCAAATGCTTCCACTCAAGATGTAGCACAGATTTTAATGCCCATTGGCACATTTCAAAAAAAAGCTCAGTTTGTTACCCAGATTGCGAAGCGTTTAGTGTTAGAGCAGAATGGAAAAGTTCCGAATGATCCTACTTATTTAGTTACGTTACCTGGCGCTGGAAGAAAAACAGTAAACGTTGTTTTATCTAATCTTTATAATTATCCTGCAATTGCTGTTGATACCCATGTTGAAAGGGTTAGTAAGAGACTTGGATTTGTTAAAGACAATGCAACTGTATTAGAAGTTGAAAAGAAACTTCAAAAATTATATAGAAAAGACTCCTGGAGCAGGCGACATCATCAAATGGTACTTTTTGGTAGGTATCATTGTAAGGCAATTCATCCAGAATGTGAACATTGTAAAATAAAAGATATCTGTTTTAAATATAAATAGATATCTCTTTTTTTTGTTAGATTTTCATTTTTTTGGCTTCGTGCGAAGTCCTTTTTAATTATGCTTTTTTCTTTTTCTGTTTGGGAACTGTTCCTTTTGGGGGTTGATTTTCTTTCCTCCATTCCCCTATTTCATTTATTAGTTCATTTAAGAAATTGGTACCTATGGTTTGATCTACTATCTTTGCTTTTTCTAATTCACTATAAATATGATTTTTCATGATACTTTTTATATTCAAAGTAATCTCTTCAGAAAGAGCATCTAGACTTTCTTCAAATTCGTCAAATGATTGAATATCTACAAAAGAGTCTAATTTTTCTTCCTTTATTTCTTTTAAATTTAAATTTAAATTTTTAAAAGATTCTCTTTCTTCATTTTTATATTCGTTATTTCCAAAGTACGTTCCATCTAAAACTAATAAATTTTTTGTAACTAGGGATTTAGCATTTATTTGATTTAGTCGACTTTTTACTTCTTGGTGGCGTTTGTTTAATCCTTCTATGATTTCTTGTTTGATACTTGGATCTATAATTTCATTCGCTTTTGTTAGACAGTTTTCAATATCTTTTATGGTGTGAATATTTTCAATGTCTAATTTTAGTTGTTTCAAAAATAATTGCTGATTGATTTTAGATATTAAGCTCGTGATTCTATTTACAAACTCTTCAATGATTTCTATTGGAAGATAGCTTTTCTGAATGATATTTTGAAGATTTTCGCATTCTTCTACACTAGAGTCTAGGTTTAACTTATTGGTATTTTCTTCGATTTTTGATTTTAATTTTTCTATAATTTGACTTTCCTGTTTCTCGATATTACTTAAAAGTTCTGTTTTCTCCTCTTCTGTTAGTGCGCTACTTTTTATACTTTCTTTTAATGATTTACATGTGTTAGAAGTAGATTCCAAGGTGAGTTTCTCTAATTCATTCTGATTAAAATCAGATAGTAAGGTATTTATTTTTGCTTCTATTTCCTTTTTGATATAAGCTGGGTCTAGATAACTAGAAATGTCTACGGTGCCACTAATATATTCTGGAATCGAAAATAATGGATTTGAGGATGCCTTTATAATCGATGAGAGTAATTCTTTTTCTTCCTTTAATTGGGTACTCCATTTCGTATTTTTTGTGGTTTTAGCTTCTTTGATTGAATCGTTTAAGGCATCTATTATAGTTTTTTTATCATTATTTTTTGCAGTTATATCAAAATCCTTTCCAAGGAGTCTTATGAGGGGTTCTATTTTGTCAAAGTAACCTTCACTATAAATTGCAGTATGAATCAAAGTGTCTCCATCAAGATCTTTACTATTTACATCAAACCCATACTTTTTAGCAAGTGGAATCATTTTCTTAAAGAAAGAGAGTGGGTAGGGAATGATTTTTACAGAATGCGTGAATGAAGTTTGATGTGAATTGATTTTTTCTTCTTTTACTTCAGTATCATCTATTACTTCTGCACCATAAAGGGCTATATGAAGAAACGTATATCCTGAAAACTCTGCCTCTTTGTTTGGATCTAATCCATTCTGAAATAAAACTTCAAGCATTTTGAATGCTTCATCTATTTTATACTTTTGATTCACTAAAGCATGTGATAAATAGAGATCTGTATCATCATCTTTTACATCTACTTTTTTAAATGTAGCTAGGATACTTTCAATCGTGATTTTCTCTAATGGTGTTTCTTCTAGATATCTAGTGAGTTTTTCTTGTAAATTTTTCATAATTTTAATTCTCACTTTCTTTTGGTTTTATATATGTTTTAATTAATTCTTTATCAACTATAGTATTACTAGTATTACTAATGATTGGTAAATCTCGGTGAAATGTTTCTAGTGTATCTACTATTTTTCGAATGTCTATTAAATCGCTTGGGGTTTTAGTTGGTGCATAAATTCCTTCGAAATAAGAAAATCCAATTCTATCTTTTACTTGGAATTCATCTTCAGAGTGATAACTTCTTCTTTTTCCATCTTGAAAGAAGGGGTTTAGAAAGTTAAATTCTGAATTTGTTTTATCAATCACAGGTAATTCCTTTTTTAAAATAATCGATATATTGTTTTGAATGTATGATTTAAAAGCCCTTGTTTCAATTTCTAATTTTTTTGCGACACAAACGTAATAATCTCCATTACTACCAGTTCCTCTTTTTCCTAATCTATATCTACAATTGATGGAACCATCTCGAATGATATCTATGATATAACCTAATATACTTCCATGGTAGTAGGTATTGGGATCCACCTGAAATGTTGGATATTTTTTAATTTCTTCTAATAAATATTCTGCTTCCTCCTTCTTTATCATATAGGGGGTATTTATTACTTTTTGTGTGATTTTTTCTTGCTCACTTTGAAATTCTTGTTGTTTTTTATATTCTTCTCTTACTTTCTCTAAAACCTCAATTACATCGTAGATGACTCTTTGATCTGTATCTAGATAAATAGTATCAATATTCCCAGTATTTCTTATTCCTATATAGAAATCTTCTCCTAGGTATCCAAGCTGATAGATGGGAGTTTCTCCTTTTATTCCTTTTCGATTTCGAATTGATTCTATCATATGATCTAAGTATTGTATATCTAGTTCTTCAAATTTACGAGCAAGTTTTCTTGGATAAAGGTAGGTCGTAGTTACTTCGGTTTCTTTCATAGGACTGTAAGTACCTGCTATGATATATTGAACTTTACTAGAATCTACTAGATATAGCTTTTCCTTTTCTTCTGGTGTATACATTTCTTCTTGATACTTAGAAAGTAACTTTTCTTCTTCTAAGTCCATTTCAATATCTACTGGGTTTCTTCCTAATGTTATGATTCTTATTGCTTCTTCAGGAGGTTCTTTCTGTTTAGAAATTTCAAGGAGATGATTACTTGCTTGTATTAATATTTCTTTGATGATTTCTCCAAATTCTTTTGTTATTTTCTCTTTCTTTACCTCTACGTTATCAAAACAAATAACTTGTTTATTTCTCCATACCCAACTGATGGCTTTTACTTGATCATCCTGGTATATCGCAAATATTCTTCCATTTTTATTGGTTACTGCATGGACTAAATCGGCTTCTGCTTTTCCACCAAGTTCCATACAACAGTTTATCATATTTGGTAAAAAAATTAAATCTGGATCATGTAAATCTACGATTTTATAAGTATATTCTTTTAAACTTCCTTTAAGTTCTGGAATTGTCGATGATGTTCTTATGATTTGTTTTTCCCATAAAGCTGCGGTTTTATAAGCATTTCTACTCCAATCCTTTTTTTGAATTAATAAAATATTGTTACAGATTGGCAAATATATGGGATTTTTAAATAGATTTTCTTTCGCACAATTTTCATATGTTACAATGTCTTGATAGGTTACCTCTTTTCCTAAATTGTTTGAAAGATCCATATACCAATTGTAGTAATCCTTTAATAACGACTCCTCTAAATTGAAGATATGTGGATGTTTTTTTAAACACTCACTAAATTTCTTTGTTTGATTCATAGAGTTTGGAATTTCATCTAAGAAAGCTCTTAATTTATCATAAGTAATATTTGGATCTTTCAATAAAATTTTCACTAGTTCATAATCTAGAATCGTAATTAATTTTAGTGCCATTGTATTAATATTTATTTCTGGAATATCATCTATAAACATATTGAAAAATGATAATTCATTTTTTTTATGTTCTTTTTTATTATAAAGAGATATTATTTGATTTCTAATATCTTTATATTGTTTTGGATTGAACTCTTCTATTTGTTCTAGTGTAAATTTATCTAGATTCACTTTAGTATAAGGCGTTTTATGAAGTATTACTAATTTTTCAATTTTATCAATTTTTAATAAGAATGTTTCTATATCTTTAGTTTTTATTAATTTATGAAAAGAAAATGTTATTATTTTGGGATCGATTTGATCTTTGTTTAAGACTTTTTTTATCCATGATTGATAGAGACTTAATGTTTCTTTTTTTAAATCAGTATCTTTATATGGTTCACCATTTTCCCTTTTTTCTATTAGTTTTAGTAATTTTATTAAGAGTTCAGAGAAAGCTTCTTTATTTTCTTTTGGAATTTTTGAAATGGCTTTTAAGAAAGCTCTTAATTTATCATAAGTAATATTTGGATCTTTCAATAAAATTTTCACTAGTTCATAATCTAGAATCGTAATTAATTTTAGTGCCATTGTATTAATATTTATTTCTGGAATATCATCTATAAACATATTGAAAAATGATAATTCATTTTTTTTATGTTCTTTTTTATTATAAAGAGATATTATTTGATTTCTAATATCTTTATATTGTTTTGGATTGAACTCTTCTATTTGTTCTAGTGTAAATTTATCTAGATTCACTTTAGTATAAGGCGTTTTATGAAGTATTACTAATTTTTCAATTTTATCAATTTTTAATAAGAATGTTTCTATATCTTTAGTTTTTATTAATTTATGAAAAGAAAATGTTATTATTTTGGGATCGATTTGATCTTTGTTTAAGACTTTTTTTATCCATGATTGATAGAGACTTAATGTTTCTTTTTTTAAATCAGTATCTTTATATGGTTCACCATTTTCCCTTTTTTCTATTAGTTTTAGTAATTTTATTAAGAGTTCAGAGAAAGCTTCTTTATTTTCTTTTGGAATTTTTGAAATGGCTTTTAATATTAAGTAATGACTTTCAGTTCCCAGTAACTTGATACTGGAGATAGAAATTTTACTTCCTAATCGAATGAGGGATTTTAATACGACTTCTTCTTGATTAAAATAAAGTGGTGTATTTTGTTGACTCATCAGTTTTGAAAGTTTAAAAAAGTCTTTTGGATCATAGGAATTTAATTCTTCCATTGTATAGTTATGTAAGGAGTGAATTGGAATTTTCAATTTAAAAAAGGTAAGAAGTTCTTTTTCTGAAGTTGTTTCTAGTAATTTTATCCATGTATCTAATAAATCTTGTTTTCTTTTTCTAGTATTAGATTCCTTAGAACCTTCTTCTATAATTACTTTACTAAAGTAGTCTTCTATTTTTTCTTTTAATATTAGTTCATTATAGTGATCTTGGGTTGTTTCTTCAGGGTGTAGCGTAATCTGTTTTAGTTCTATTAAATCCTTTGACCTATAATAACGTTTTTGAATAGTTTTTATGCATTGTTGATAGAGTTCACTTTCAGAATATGGATTTCCTTTTATAAATTCTTCTTGTAGGTAGAGAATGTTCTCTATAAAACTAATTGTACCGATTCTGTCTATACTTTTTGAAGTCATAAATTCTTTGTTTGGTATGATGGCATCTACAATTTTTTCTTTTAATAGTTTTTTTTGTGATTCTGTTAATTTTTCCATCACATAGTGTTTAAAAATCATTTGAATGGGTGTGATTGTTTCTTCCCCTGTCATATAAAATTCAATATTTTCTATATTTCCCATTATATGTGAAAAAAGTAATGAGGAATGGTTGACGACTACTTGCCATAGGAGACTAAGGGGCTGTTTTTTTCCTTGATTTAAGTAATTGTTCATATATTGAATGATAGAATTTTTATTTTTCAATAGAAAAACTAAATTTAATTCAAGATTAAAATTAGGTGGACATAAATAGGGTAATAATTCTTCTATAAATGCTAAAACTACGTTTTTTTTACTGTAGTCTGTATAAAGAACCAATGAGTTTAGATAATCATCTATGGTAGAGTTATGGATTGTAGGAAGGAAAGTATGTGGAATTTCCTCTAAATCTGGTTGATAATCTTCGATTGTGGCAGGTGAAATAAAGGCATATTCTAGAATTGTAATTAATTTTTCTCTTTTCATTTCAATCAATTTACGAATGTTTTTTTCATCATCTAGCTGAAGTAGTAAATAGATTACATGATGTGTGTAGGGAAGAACTTTTTCAATATTTATAAAAAAACGAATAATGGAATTATCATTTATATATCCTTCATTACTTTTCATAATTTTCATTAGATTTTGGTTTAGATATCTGAGGTCTTCTTTTGAAATAGGACCGTTTTTTTCTATAAAATCTGAAATTTCGTCATAACTTTTAAGATCTGCTAATTCTTTCTTGTCTTGTTTTAAAACTTCCATTTTTCTTCACCCCCTATTTCTCTTTTAAGCATATTAGATTGTGGTTTATTATAATGACTTTCAATGGTTTTGTCAATTTTCTAAGCACTGGTAATTTGTATATTTTTTAAAAACATTAATAAAATAATAGTGGAGGTTACTATGTCGAATATTAAAATTTATGTAAAATCTATTTTGGTTCCTTTATTGTTAGGTGGAATAGTTGGACTTTTGATTTCTGGTTCTATGGATTATGACACTTTAGTGAAACCCTTTTTAGCGCCACCTGCTATTTTATTTCCGATTGTTTGGACCATTCTTTATATTTTAATGGGTATTTCTTATGGAGGGCTTGAAAGTAAATGTTTGATGGATTCTAAAAGTAAATTTATCTATTACCTACAACTATTTGTGAATTTGTTATGGCCAATTTTCTTTTTTGTATTTAAATGGAGATTATTTTCTTCTATTTGGATTCTTTTACTAGTTGCTTTGATATTTTTAATGATTCTTAATTTTTATCAGAAAGATAAATTGAGTGGACTTTTACAAATTCCTTATTTATTTTGGAGTATGTTTGCGACTTATCTTACGATTTCTATTTATTTGTTGAATTAGTGTTTCAGTTTATTTCATGTTTTAAGAATAAGAAAATAATAGGATATCATATAATTTAGTGGTGATATTATATGATTCCTTTTCTTTTAACATTTTTGGCTGGATTTTCTACTATGATTGGAACAATTCCTATATTTTTAAAAAGACAATCTGAAAAAATATTAATTTCTTCCCTTGGATTTGCAGCAGGTGTGATGATTACCATTTCAGTTACCGATTTATTACCGAATGCTTTTTCCTCTTTACAGGATTCTTATCTATTTTTTCCAACGTTTTTAATCGTCGCCATTTGCTTTTGTATAGGAGTTATTTTTTCATTTACGGTTGATCATTATTTACCACAGGAAAAAGTGGAATATGGGAGGCTTTATCAGGTAGGAATTATTTCTTGTCTTGCAATTATTATGCATAATATTCCAGAAGGAATTATTACTTATCTTACATCGGAAGCAAATTTACATCTTGGAATTACTTTAACTTTGGCGATTGCACTTCACAATATTCCAGAGGGAATTAGTATTTCAGTTCCGATTTATTATAGTACAGGAAGTCGTAAAAAGGCTTTATTTTATACATTTATATCGGGTATATCAGAACCCTTTGGTGCATTTCTTGCCTTTATTTTTCTGGCCCCTTTTGTAAATTCTTTTGTGATGGGATTACTTTATGCTTTTATTGCAGGAATTATGGTTCATATTTCTGTTTATGAATTATTACCAGAAGCCCATAGTTACCAGAAATATGAAATTGTTATTTTATCTTTTCTATTCGGATGTGGTTTTATGCTTCTTGGACACTTCTTCTTTTAGATAGGATTGTTGTTTATAATAAAAAAGACTTGAACAAAATTTCAGGTCTTTTTCGATTTATATATATAATATTTATTTATTATTCTGTTGGTGCTTCTGATGGAGTTGGTGTAGGCGTTTCTGTTGGGGTAGGAGTTGGTTTATGTGTAGGTGGAGATGTCGGTTTATTCGTAGGTGTCGGTGTTGGCTTTGCAGTTGGAGTAGGTGTCGGTGTTGGTTTATTCACATGTGTAAATTCGTAGACTGCTGGAATACTTTCATTATATCCATAATTTTCAAATACTGCACTTACTTTATAGGTTCCTGATATGTTGGCATTTGCATTAATTGTATAAGTATTATTTTCAGTGAATCCTAAGCATGTATCTCCATAATAAACATTATATCCAAACCTTCCATAATCATCATTCGTAACAGAAGGTGTTTGTTTATTCCATGTAATTGTTACTTGTTCTTTCTCTGAATTGTAAGATACCTTTAGACCAGTTGGGGTTGCGAGTTTATTGTATCTTTGTGAAGTATCTGTTGGTTCAGCCCCTTTTATAAAGTATTCATAGACAATTTGATTTTCTGGAGTGGATGCGCTTGGTAAGCTTGGTGGATTACTTCCAGCTTCTACGGCTACTTTAACGACACTATCTGGTACTCTAAACTCTTGATTGTTTTTCTTAAAGACGACATTTCCTAAGGCACGATACAAGGAACCTCTTGCATTGACTGCTTGAATATCTGTATTATAATATCCTTCTTCTACTCTTTCGTATCCATACCACATACTAATTGCATATTCAGGATCATATCCAACGATCCATGCATCATTAATGGCATTTCCTGGATAGTGTTTTAATCTCTTTAATTCATCTGTAAAACTAGAAGTACCTGTTTTAGCGGCCACCGTTACACCATTAATTTTAGCACCACTACTAAGACCCTCATTGACGGCTGTGACTAGCATATCCGTAATCATGAAAGCAGTAGAATCCTTCATTGCTCGTTCTGCACTTCCTTCACAGTTTTTTACTTCTCCAGATTCTCTAAAAATTATTTTATTAATAGAAAGTGGTTCATGGTAAGTTCCACCATTTGCGAATGTTGCATAGGCTGCGGCCATTTGTAATGGATTGGTTCCTTCCTTCGTAGTGAATGCCCCTAGTGCATGTGCTTCATGGATTTTTCCATTACTAACTTCTGCTTTAATTCCTAACTTTGTCGCAAATTCTAAAATTTTATCGTTTCCAACGGTAGACTGTACTTCTTGGAATGCTTTTAATGCTGGAATATTTCTTGAAAGGGATAGAGCTGTTCTCATACTAATAGGTCCTAAGAAGTTTCTATCCGAGTTATTGACAGTGGTTCCATTCGTATATTTCCATGGCTCATCTACAATTTGTTGATAAGTAGACCAATTTAAGTATTCGATTGCTGGACCATAGTCGAAAATTGGTTTTGCAGAAGATCCAATTTGTTTATTTGCTTGTGTTGCGAAATTGGTAGTTGTTCTTGGACTTGATTTAAAACGACCTCCACCAACGGCAACAATTTTTCCAGTATTTACTTCTACTACTGCAACTCCACTTTGTACTTTGTCATCTTTCCAGTGGAATGCATTACTATTTCCATTAAAGATATCGTCAATTCCTTGTTGTTTTTGTTTATCCATATTTGTGTAAACTTCAACCGCAGTGATATAAGGGTTGATTCCCCATTTATCCATTAATTCATCGATTACGGTATCGATATAACTAATGTAAGCAACTCCTTCTGTTGATTGACTTTTGGTAAGAGTCGTCATTGGAATACTATTTGCGGCATCTGCTTCCGCTTGAGTAATATATCCGTGACGTACCATTAGATTTAATACGGTTTTTCTTCTGCCTTCGGCAGCAGATGGTTTTAATAATGGGTTATAAGCAGTTGGGTTGTTGAAGACTCCAACAAGAGTCGCTGCTTCTGATAGATTTAGATCTCTTACACTTTTCCCAAAGTAAGTTTGAGAAGCCTGTTCTACTCCAAATGAGTTACTACTTAAATCGTAGTTATTGACATAGAATTCTATAATTTGTTCTTTACTATAATTTTTCTCTAGTTTAAAAACAGCAAGATAGATATCGGTAAATTTACGAATGATACCTTCAGAATTCATTGCATTTTGTTTTGCGTTTGTATATGTATTTTTTACTAGCTGCATAGATAAGGTAGAAGCACCCCCAGCATTTCTTTTACCAAGAACTTGCCCAATACTTGCTTTAATGAAACGAGGAGCATCAAATCCATTATGTTGGAAGAATCTAGAATCTTCGGTAGCAATTAAAGCATCGATGAATACCTCTGGTAAATCGTCATAAGTAATATTTTCTCTTAATTCACCAATTCGTGCATATTCTTCTCCATCCATACTGTATAAAATACTTGCTTCTCTTTTATTTAAAACTTCAATATTAAATTCTGGTGCTTGTTGTACAATATATATAAAGAAAGCAGAAACTGCGATACAAGCAGCAAGTGCCATTAATAAGAAGATAATAATTAAAATATTTAAAACTCTTCTTAGTTTTGGTTTGTTGTTCATTTTATCCATTAGTCTTGCAATTCCTAGAATGATAAAAATTCCAATGCCTGTTATGGTCGTTAACATCGTTCCCATCAAAAAGTAACTAACAATGAGTGTTACTAAAATGATTCCAATTACCACATACATAAATATTTGTTGTTCCTTTTTTGTAACTGAAATCTTTTTTCTTTGAGTGGTTCTACTTTTTTTATTTGAAGTAGTTTTTGTTTTTTTTGTATTTGCCATTTTATGCACCTCCAATAATTTGATCAACAATTTTTAAATAGTCTAATCTTGGAAATATAGATTCTTCTATTTTGTATCCTTTTTTTAGAAAATAGGAATAGGAAATTGATTTCCTTGATTTAGATTCTATATAATCAAAAAGGTCATTTGCCATTAGTAAGAAAGTTTCTTCTAAGGTAGAAAAACGAACGATTAGAAATCCAATTCCTCCACATTTCGTAATATTTTTAAGATGTGTTAATTGGTGTGGGTGGATATTATCGAGTGGGAAGGACGTCTTTAATTTTGTTTCTTTGGCTTCAAAATCTATGTACTTTCCATGATAGATGCCATTATAATCTGTAGTTGATGGGGATTCAAAGTAGGCTTCCTTAATTTTAACAGCAGTAATATGATTTTGCTTGGAAGGATAATCTACTTTTACGAGTTTTATGGGAGTTGGTTTCTTATAAATATAAGCAAGTTCCATTTGACGATAATATTCATTTGACTTATTTAAGTCATCTTCTAATCCCATTCCACGACCAGCATAATTTGTTTTCTTCTTGTATAGTAATTGATATAGTTCATTTTGATAAGTGCCACTCGCTTTACTTTTATGTTTATCTTCTATTGTGTTTTCTCTTTTCATAATGTCACCTATACTACATTATACTATATAATTCCTTTTTTTACCATGCCTTTTTTTCTTGTTTTTTATTATATTCTGTAGCGTTACAATTGATGTGACACCTTTTTTCTACAAAAAAACAATAAGTCG
>CAJTXV010000027.1 GCA_910584255.1 uncultured Bacilli bacterium | reverse complement strand
TATAATTTTCTTGGTGACGATAGCGAAGGTGGTACACCTGTTCCCATCTCGAACAGAGATGTCAATAGATGTAAGCCATAAAAGTTAGAGTTACAGAAATAGTTAAAATTTTAGTTGTGTTGATAGCCTAGTGGACACACCCAACCCCATCCCGAACTTGGAAGTTAAGCACTAGAACGCCGAAAATAGTGTATGCGAAGATAGGAAAATGCAACTATTTTTTTTTGCATAAAAAAGACTAAATCTTCAAAAATTTAGTCCTTTTTTTATACCATTTTGTCGGTGGGTGTCCCAGTAGGTGTCCCATTTTTCTCTTGCTTTTCTTCAAGTTGAGTTCGTAAACTAGTCAATTCATTAGCAAGATTTATCTTTCTTTCTTCATACATATGCCCATATTCATTACTAGTAGTTCTAATATCGCTGTGTCGTAGTCTAGTTTTAATATCTTCTAAAGTTTTACCCATATAGATTAGTAACGCTGCGTGGCTATGTCTGAATTTATGTGGTGTAATGTTCTTCTCAATTCCAGCCCGTTTTACATACTTTTTAACCATATCTTGAATAGCCCTACTGCCGATTACTTCACATTTACCTCTATTATTAGCAAATAGGTATCTACTAGTGATATTATGAGCTTTCCTATATTCAAGAAAAGTTTTATACATTTCAACGGTTTTATCATCAAGATATAAGTCATCCATTGACTCATCCGTTTTAGCAAATGGTCTAATTTTACCATTATAATATGTTTCAGTAATATTTAAAGATGTTCCTTTTTCTGTAGTGATTATACTATCTATAGAAAGTCCCAGTAATTCACTAATTCTTAAACCTGTAAAGAATAGTAATTGAATTATAAATAAATCTCTAATATTATCAACAACAGATAATAACTTCATAGCCTCATTATAAGTAAGAAATTCTGGCTTTTTCTTAATTTTCTTATAATTACCAACAACTCCAGCAGGATTATGTGTAATTAACTTCTTTTTTACACAATAATTAAGAAAAGCAGATAATTGTTTATGAACTTTAATAAGAGTTTGATTACTTAAGTTTTTATTCTTTTCCCTTACACAAGCCATAGACTTAAGATCATCATGGAATTTATAAATATGTTCTTCTGTAATTTCTGAAATTTTAACATTCCCCAGTTTTGGTAGTATTTGATTTTTAAAAATTGTTTTTTTACCTTCAACAGTAGATTCGGCTAATTTGCCTATTCTTTGTTGAAGTTCACATTCTTTAATATATGAAGCAAAAACATCTTTAAATAGTCCACTTTTCTTAGGTTGACTATCCTGCTGCTGAAACTTCACTCGTTCTTCTGCAATAAAGTTTTGGGCTTCCTTAATTGTTTTTAAATTGACTTTTCTTTTCTTTAATCTTTTATTATATATTTTATCATATAAATTTAATATTACAGCATAAGTACCATTTGTTTTATGTTTATAAATGTACTCATGGTCTGTTTTATCATAATCGTTCCATTTTATCATTTAATTTATTCTCCTATCTTTTATAATTTTTAAATTAATGCTATAATAGGAGTACAGAAAAAAAGTTGTCTTTAGCGGGATTAATTTTTTATTCTGTACGCTTTATAGCGTTTGGCTAGTGTTGGTAGCACTAGTCTTTTTTATTGCTTCAAATTATCAACCATATCAATTGTATTTAAAATATATTTTTTACCTTCTAAACTTAATTTTGATAATCTAGTCATAATATCTAACATTATTTTATTATCTTCCGAACTGTCTACTATACCCATAATTTTGCTTACATCGTGTTCTTCAGTAAGCATTAATGGTGATATCCCTAATTTTTCTGCAAGTATTTTTATTTTGTCAATTTTAGCATAGCAAATACCTCTTTCATAATCTCTTAGAGTAGTGTAAGCAATTCCAGATACCTTTCCTAGTTCTTTGGTAGTCATTCCTTTTATTGTTCTATAGTATCTAAGATTATTACTAAATACTTCACGTTTTTTATTTATCATAATACACCTCCAACGTCATAATAATACCATAAAATATAGTAAAATACAACACACAAGAGCCAAAAAATATTATAAAATATGTAAAAATAAATAAAAGTATAATAAAATACGTAAAAAGTATTGACAGTACGATAAAATACGGTATAATAAAAGACATATCAGCCAAAATTGTAGCTGATTATGAGAAAAGGAAGGTGAAGAAAACCCTATATGAGTTTGAAAGAAATAAGGATAAGTAAAGGTTGGTCTGTGGAAGCAGCAGCAGAATTAATGCATCTTGATAATGAGACTCTTTTAAAGAGGGAAAAGTACATAGAATTTCCAGATATGCAAGAAATGGCTTCTATATCAAGTTTCTTAGATATGAGTATAGATGATGTTATTTATTTAATCTGTCAATTCCATAGGCTTGAAAAAGTATGATAAAAAATTAATCCCGCTAAAGACAATTAATAAAAAAAAGGAGTGAGAAATAATGAATAGTAATATGTTTGATGTAATACAGTTGTCAGGATATTTGAATATCAGCACTTCATTAATAAGGAAGTTGGTTAGAAAAAAAGAAATCCCATTTAATAGAATAGGAGTTAAGCTAATGTTTCAAAAAAGTGAAATAGACAAGTGGTTGAAAGAAAACCAAAATGCAAATATAAATGGAGAGGAAAGATAAAATGGAACAAAAGGAATTAAAAAACAGAACTCATTACACGATATGTAAACTTAATGAAAAAACTATTTTAACATTTAAGTATCAAACGGTATTTATAGATAAAAAGTTAGAAATGGTAACTATATCAGAAAATAGTACACATATTCTTAATCTAGCAAAATGCAGATTAGAAGCAATTAATATGGAATTTAGTAAGCAAGAATTATTAGCCATTGCTGAATATGCAGAAAACTGTTGTGGAGAGTGGGATTTCGGTAATAAGCATGTAATCGTAAGAGATGATAATTTGGTAATTATATGGTGTAATGATGATAATATAGCAATATATGAAGAGACATTTTTATTAATTGCTGAATATCTAAAAGAAAGTGAGGAGAAATAAATATGAATGAGCCATATGTAATTGAAGTTGATGGAGAGATTACATTACATTTAATCAACCATTTAACTTTTATAAACAAAGAAGAAGTAACTATATCTAGTCTATATGGAGATTTTGTAGATGTAACTCTTAATAGAAAAGAAATGTTAAAGATTGCTAGTTTTTTTAGAGATAATTATCCAAATTGTTCAACATTAAACTTGGGTAATATAATATTTGAAACAAACCCAAATTGGATAATAATTACAAAAGTTGATAAACAAGTAGCTTTACGCCCTGAGATGTTTATCGTGATACTAAAATATATTGATGAAAGAGAGAGTAAAACAATGAATGAGAGTAATGTAACTCAAAATATTTTTAACAACATAATAAGTGCAAGTAACAACCAAGAGAACAATAAGCCTAGTGAAACACTAGAAAAAACTATTACAACAAGTAAAACACAAACAAAAACAAATAAAACAATATATGACACTGTTATTGATATTACAGAAAAAACTAATTTAGGAGGAAATGACAATGGAAAACAGCAATAATATGAATAAAGAAAGAATAAAAAGATTTGGAGAAATAACGGTGCTTGATATAGATAAGGCAATAGAAGGTGGTTATATTAGGATATGTAATGAAGATGATTATATAAATAGTATAATAGTATCTATTTACGAAATAAGGAGTTTATCCATTTTATCATCTATCTATCATTATGTCTCTATTGCTACTGAATATAATTCCTTTAGGTATAATGATAAAACTATTGAAATATGTGGTCCACTTGTAGAGTTAATATTTACAAGAAAAGATTTTATGGCATTTGGTGATTATATTTATGAATTAGTAAATGGAGAATCTGCATATGGAGAATAATAGTAATAACATTAATTCTGTGAGTATAGATAATATACTCGCAGAATTAACAAAAGTAAATTATAAAGATTATAGTGTACTAGCGACTAATTCGCCAGAGTTAAAGTGCATTGATTACTACTTCGACAGTGTAACCTGCTCTAATAAGGAAATAGAGACATTACTTTACGAAATTATTGGATATAGCCTAGCGAGGACTTGTAAACTGAATAAGGCTTTTATATTTAAAGGTAAAGGGCGTAACGGAAAATCTGTCATTTTTAGAATTTTAGAGGCTATATTGGGAACAAAGCAATGTTCCCATGAACATTTGGAGCAGTTATCTGGAAGTAAAGCAGGAAGCAAGTCTACTATTAAGGCTTTAAGTGGGTGTACTGTTAATATAGCAGAGGACCAAAAACAACCAAAGTATATTGATACTTCGTTAATTACTAGAATTATATCGGGGGAGCCTATATCATTAGGAATAAAAGGTAATCATAGAGAATTGTTAACACCTATGACTACAATGCTATTTTCAGTAAATGAAGTTATAGACTTCAAAGAGACAGGTCTGTTCATAACAGATCGATTTGTAGTCATACCATTTAATGCTACATTCATTGACAGCAATAATAATAGAAATATTAGCATAGAAGAGGAGTTGTGTAAGCCTAAGGCTTTGCAGATTATAACAACTAGGGCTATACAAGCGTTTAGCAAAGTATTAGAAACTGGAAGATTTAGTATCCCAGCTATCGTGGAAGAAGAAACTAGAAGATACTTTAAGGAATGTAACAATGTGGAAGAATTTTGTGGCGAATTGCCTTTAAAAACAATTATAACTAAATCACAATATTATGATGAATATTGTAACTGGTGTAAAAATAATAATAAGGAAGCTGTTAGTAATTCTATATTTGGAAAAGAAGTTTTAGCTTTAGGATATAGAGCAGAGCGATACCAGTTTGGGGCTAAAAGAGAAACTTATTATGCTTCGCCAGATTTTAATAATAGTGATAGCAGAAATATATATGAGGAGTACCTTAGTAAAAATAAAATTGCAGAAGATGATGGAAAAGCTAATGTTACTCCTTTTAGTAATTATTTAGTCGAATGTCTATACAATGGAACTGATGAAATTAAGAATGGATAAATGCTCTATAATGTACCTATAAGCCTCTAAGAGGCTCTAGGAGAAGTCTTATTATATAGGGCGTAAAAAAATTTGTAAAAATAGATATACCCCTGTAGCACTCATAGAAGCACCTACAGGGATTTTATTATGGAATTTCACTATGCCACTATGACATAGGTATCCTTAAATGTGTTTTTCCATTATTTAAGTACGAAGTACTTAAATAGTCTATAAATTAGAGATAAATCTCACGAAAAAACGCACTGCTCTAATGGAATGATAAAGATGTTTAAAAGAGTGATAATCCATGTCATTAACAAAATGGACTAACATCAATACACCCATTAGAACAATGCGTTATACTTATATATAAATAGAATTTGTAGATTAATAGCATCTGCATTAAGTCATAAGAAAACTATAGTTTTTTCACTATAGTTATTCTTACAAATATTATCTTTTACTAATTACTTTTTAATTGAGAGTGTAAAAAACTTTGTGTAAAATCTATCTAACCATGGTAATTTAAGTTTTAGGAATCTTAGTGGATTCCTTTTTCCATGACTTAATCATATCATAGAATATTGAATTGTCAAAGAACTAAATCCTTCCTTCAAACATAATGGACAACTCCCCTAGAATTAAATCCCAATTACGATATCTTCCATTCCATTTTTTTGTAATGTTTATAGTTGCAAGATAAAGACATTTCATTAATGCTTCATCAGATGGAAATACCGATTTTGTTTTTGTATATTTACGATAGGAACGGTTTAGGCTTTCAATCGTATTCGTCGTATACATAATCTTTCTTACTGGCTCCGAATAACTAAAGAATGGACAAATGGTATCCCAGTTTTCCTCCCAAGATTTTAGAGCTGTTGGATATTTATTTTTCCATTTGTCTTTTATTTTCTGTAATTGCTCATATCCTGCTTTTTCGTTTTTAGATGTATAGATTGTTTTTAAATCTTCGCAAAACGGCCTTAACTCTTTATAAGATACAAACCTTACTGAATTTCTAATCATATGAACAATACATCTTTGTTGTACAGTTTTAGGAAATGCGGTTGTAATTGCTTCCTTCATTCCCGTTAGTCCATCAGAACATAAAATTAGAATATCTTTTACACCCCGACTTTTTAAATCATTGAAGACAGATAGCCAAAATTTAGCTGATTCATTTTCTCCAATCCATATCCCTAATACATCTTTTTCCCCATACTCGTTGATACCTAATACGATGTAAGCAGCTTTTTTTACAACACTAGCTTCATTCCTTACACTAAAATGCACTGCATCTACAAAGCATATTGGGTATATACTTTCTAACGGTCTATCTTGCCATTCTTTTATTTTTGGAAGTATTTGATCTGTTATATTGCTTACCATTGTAGCAGATACTTCTATACCATATAGATTTTGTATTTGTTCATTGATTTCTCTAGTCGTTAAACCACGTCCATATAAAGATATAATCTTGTCTTCAATTCCTGATACATCTCTTTTATTTTTAGGAACAATTTTAGGTTCAAATTCTCCGTTTCTATCTCTTGGCGTAACAAACTCAAACTCCCCAAATTCACTTTTTAATTTCTTTTTAGTTTTCCCATTTCGGTAATTTGTTTTTTCTGTTTTATTATCATATTTTTGATAACCCATACTTGTTTCAAATTCTGCATTCATCATTTCCTGCAGGGAATCCTTAAATAAGTCTTTGATTGCACTTGATAAATCTTGAGCACTTTCTATTTCATAGTTTTCTTGTAATATTTCTAATATCTTTTTTCCTTTACTTTTTTCTTCCATATTAAAATCTCTCCATTTCTTCTATTTTATCATGGAAAGATTCCTATTTTACACAGATTTATTTACAGACTCTTTTAATTTTTAGATTTAGTTGTTTTATACCTTATTTTGAATAATGCTTTCTTTTAATTTATCTTTTACGCGTTTAACAATATCTTTTTTAAATCATATATTCTTATGTTGTTTTTTAGAATATTTTGTTTAATATTTTGTTTAATATTTTTTTACTTTTACTATTAGTTTGATTTTAATTTACTTCACCACCATTTTTCCTCATCTCTCACACAGAATTAGAAAAACTATGTATCCGCAAGTTTAACTTTGAACTGCCTTTTTTATGCATCACTCCCATTATGCATAATTCATTCTTGCGTTACATATCAATATATACGAACTAACTATCAACATCATTTTATATAGCGGTTTTTGTTAGTATTTTATCAGCAATTCCATATTTTAGACCTGCTTCTGCATCAAACCATTTATCCTTTAATTGAATGTCATGTCTAACCTGTTTTATGGTCTTGCCTGTATTATCTGCTAATAGTTTAATAATTCTCTCATTTAATGCGTTAGTGTGTTCATAGTCAATTTTTAATTCGCCAACTTTTCCCATATTAAATGATGATACTTCGTGTATCATAACTTCACTATTAGGTGTTATATATCGCTTGCCTTTTGTTCCACCACTAAGAAGCACAGCCGCCATTGAAGCACAGCGACCTATACATATTGTTTTAACATCACAACTAATCATTTGCATAGCATCATAAATAGCCATACCTGCCGACACTGCACCACCTGGAGAATTAATATAGAATATTATATCCTTCTTGCTTTTCGTAGCATCAAGTTTTAATAATTGCTCGACTATTTCCTGTGCTACCTCTGTATCAATAGTTTTATTCAAACGAATTATACGATTATCGAACAAATTAATGTCGGAGGGCTTTTTAGGTTTAGTTTCTTTCTTGGTTTTCTTTTTGCTTTTATTATTAGACATATTCTTAATTCCTTTCTATATATTGTAAGTCTTTTTAGTTTTTAAATGTTTAACTTTATATGGTAAATTTAGTTTTTCAAAATCATGTGAGTTCTCCCCATGTATAGGAATAATTTCTTTAGGTTTAACAATATTACAAACCTCTGTAATACCTTCCGCAGTTGCATGACCGCTAGTGTGTAAATAGTAATATTCTTTAGGAACAAAATTAACAATACTTTCATCAGCAGTAGCACCTTTCAAGTATCCTAACCATTGAGAATAGATAAATATATTATCTTTGAAGTTAGGGCTATTAATAAACCTTTTTGAAAAGTAATTGCTTCGTACCAGCATACAAAAACCATTATCAACCATTTCTTGATAAAACTCTTTGTCAAAACTTTTAACATCTGAAAAATCGTAATAGTCTTTGTACTTTTTGCTAGTTTTTGTTACATAATCAAGTATCTCTTTTTGGTAGACATCACATATAAATAACTTCTTTCCTGCTTCCTTATTTGCATGATAAAAAGAAGCTATTCTATCAATATTTGTAGAAGCACACATTATAAAAACATACTTGTTATTTTTTATTAGATTAGTTGCTTCTTGCTGTAGCATAAATTCGGACATAAAAACTTCATCTAGTCTTGAAAGTGTTGTATGTTCACAAATGAGAATATCAACTTTTCCTATATCCTTAAATATCTTAGGTATATCTTTGCCACTAGGACCATGTGTTCGGAAATCTCCAGTATGTAAAATTCTTTTGCCTTCTGCTTCTATAAGGAACATATAACTATCAAAAGCAGAGTGGTCTATGCGAATAGGGGTTATTTTAATATCTCCAATTTCTAAAGTTTCATCTGGTTTAAATGTTTTAAAGGCTTCTAGTCTATCGATGTGTTCTTGTGTAACTTCTGCAACTCTAGGCTCTGTCATTTTCTTTTGGTATATCGTAAATATCTCTTTTGCTTGTTCTCCAATATAAATAGGAACTTCTTTTCTAACTTGCATATATTCGCCTATGTGGTCTAAATGATAGTGTGTAATAAAAACAGCATCACATTTTTTGCTAATTTTAGCAACATTCACTTTTACTTTACTTGTACTATTTGGAAGATTAGAGCCTACATCAATAAGTATTCTAGTTTTATTACTTTTGATTTCAGTTACGCATCCGCCAATTTGATTTATCCCCCTATGAATTTTAATCTGCATAAGTGTAATATTCCTTTCTAATTTTGATTTACTAATTTTTTATCATTTGATAAAAATGTTATTCTTTCGGCTACTACATGAATTCCATTTTCATTACTTTGTATCCTAGCTTTAGCACCTATGATGTCACCAATTTCACAATGTTCAAATACATTACTTCCAATATAGCCAGTTAATTCAATAGGGACTAGATCAGTTTCATATTCTCCATTTTGATTTTTAAAACTACGACTAATCTTTAAAGTTAATCTGTATGTAGTTTTTTGTTCTTCTTCGATTTTTTCAATATCGTTATTAACTCGACCAACTAGTACAACATTATTCAGCATATTTTACCTTCTTTCTTTATTTTATTAAGTGATAGTATTTAAACTATACTAGCACCCTAATAATAAAATACCATAGCAATTTTTATAAAGAGTAACACAAAATAAAACCCCATTATCCAGTTCAGACAATGGGGTTACTTAAATTTTAATCTGTAAGGCTTTTAGTAAACTCAAAAGTAATGTCATTTATTTTGAATTTGTTTGTAGTGCTTGATATAGTTACTGTTTCAACTTTACTAGTAGAAGCAGCCCAAGTAAGTTTTAAATTGTTTTTGCTTTTATTAAATTCAACTATACAACTACCTACTTTTTCTTCTCCGATATAAAAACCACACCATGAATTAGAAATTGAACTTGTTTTGTCAGGGTCCATAATTAATAAAGTATAGCCATTTGAACTTTTCCAACCGCTATGATAAATATTTTTGATATTATCGTTATCGTTAGAATTGTTATTAGTATCCTTTTTGCTATCAGAAAAAGCAATTACACTAAATATTATTGCTCCAAGCATTATTCCAAATATTATTATTAGAATATTTGATAGTGTATTATTTTTATTTTTTAAATTTTCTCCCATTTTCATTTTTCCTTCCTTTATTCTTTTTCACATACAAATCCATTATTGTTGGTATATTCTAAAAATCCGACACTATCAAAAATAAGATTATTATCAACATGTTTTCCAATAGCCCCATCTTTTTCTAACAGAATATTTTTTAAATATTCATCACTAGAATTTTCTATATCAATAACAGTAGATGTACTTACACTATAAGTATTCTTATCATATTTGACCTCTTTTGTTAAACCTCTATAAAAATCATTATTATTATTAATTTCTTTAGCATTTTCTAAAAGTCCATTATAATATTCTTTAAGTGTATTTTCTGCTTGGACTAATTGCGAATTAGTATAATTTGAAGTGTTGATTTGTTCAATTTTCAAATGTATTACTTTTGTTAATTTATTTGTATTTTTATTATAGAATAAATTCCAATATTCCATAACATTTGTAGTATCATTTAAGTCTACCTTTGTTAAGCAATTTATTTTGCTTAAATTATTATCTTCATTATCAGTTTTAATATTTTGGTCATTTTCTTGTTTATCTTCAACTACTATATTTGTATCTTTTTTTACTTCCACAGGTTGTGGACTTTTTTTCTTTTCTGTCATTTCTTTACTTGCTTCATTACAACCAGTTAATCCAGTCAACATAAATCCAGACAATAAAATAAATAAAATTTTCCTTTTCACTTTCTCACACCTCTCACATTTCTTATTATATTGAAATAAAAAAAGGAACACGATACTGCCTTGTGTTCCGATACTGCATATGTTGGCTTAACTACATACTGCACCAACATTTACTACAATGTCGGATATAGCACTTCTTACCGACAATATAATTCTAGCATAAAAACACTAAAAATGTCAATACTTTTTGCAGAGAGATACCTTACAAAATTTTGTTAGGCGATACTCTACAATAAGTATAGAGGTGTTGATATGAGATTAAATAAACCTATTAAAAAACTCAACTTTGATACAGATATATACAACACCATTCGTAGAAACATTAAGAAATATAGAAAACTACGAGGTCTTACCTCAGAAGAATTATCAGAAATGGTAGATTTATCTCATGAGTTTATAAGACAAATTGAAAGTGAAAAAGTAGCATATAATTTTTCTGTAGATACATTATATAAAATTGCAGTTGCATTAGATGTTAGTATTGATACATTAATAAAGAAAGATAAAAACTAAATTTAAGATATAATGAACAATAAAATATAATAAATATGATATAATTAATCATATAAATAATTAATAACATATATTAGTTAATAAAGAGTAACAGAAAACTAAAAGGTGTCCCACTAGGTGTCCTAAAAACTAAAACAAACTATGATAATTTAGAACATTTTGGGACACCTAGCAAAAATTAAAAACCACGATAGAATAAGGCATAATAAACTATAATACCAGTAATCAGAGTCCATCCCGAACACAGAAGTTAAGCCCTTCAGCGCTGACAATAGTGTATGCGAAGATAAGACGTTGCCAAGAATTTTTTTTGTTTTCTAGAACCTCTTTTTGGTTCTTTTTTTGTACAAAAAAGAGAATTTAACCTTGTAAAGTACTCAGTTTTATGTATAATAAAGTATACGTATATGGAGGAAATAACTATGGACGATACAATCATATGTGAAACAAAGGTAGATTCTTTTCTAGCAACTACTTCAGTTAAACCAATGATTTCAGAAAAGAAAAGATATACACAAAAAGAACTACAAGAACGAGGAAAAGAGTTAGATAAGGCACTTGATAAACCTATGCCAGAGAACTTTTTTGAAAGTAACATAGAGAGTAATTTATCCACATCCATATCTAAGGAGGAAGATGAAAAAATGGAAACAGAAGTAGAAATCTTAAAAGGAGCACATTATGCGAAAGATATGCTAGAAGAAATTCGGATTTGTAAAAAGAATGACCAAGCACTTTACGATTTAGCAGGATTGTTATACTTGCTTAGCTATGAAAAAATATATGATAGTGTTAGTGGAGCTGCCCTATTCTTTCGAGTTCTAAGAAATTTAGAGGATTCTGAAATAGAAATTGGATATCAAGGGGAATCCTTAGAAGAAGAGAGTCGTGAATTATATAGGAAGATGGATAAAATAAGGGAAAAATATTCTGAAGTTATCCCTGATATAGATAGTTATTTGGAGAATGTTAGTGCATCGAATATAGATGAATACTTATTTAAGAGTCATTTTATTGATAAAAATGGTAATTCCATCCGTTGGTATGATCAACCATATAATCTAATAGAATCTCTAATTGCATCTGATTCAATTAAGTGGCTGAAGGAGTTACTATTATCCAGTCTAGAAAGTGAGCATAGACTCGAAATATTAGATGAAATTATTACAAGCAATAAAATAAATTTAGAGGTACTCGTGGATGACAGTAACTATCCAGATTCTGTATATCCTGCTGTTTGGGATAATGAAATATATGAAGAAAATAAAAAGAAATCAATCGATAGAATAAATGGTTTAATTAAAAGTTGGGCAGAACAACGTACGATTGATAATGAATACGAAATGTTAAGAGATATGCGATTGGATAATTTAAAATTTCTTCAAATTAGTGGTATGATAGATTTCGTTCGGGATATAAGATATACTTCAGAGTATGGGAATGTGACAGTACCTGCACAGATTTGTGTTAGACAGGATGGAATATATTATTTTGATTCTTTCTACGACACTGAATCATATAAAAATTTGCCCGATGAAATACGTCAAAATACTGATAAATATCTAATTCATAACATTGTAGCGATGAGTAGTAAATTAGAAAAACTAATTCAACTCAAAAACTTTGAATTAACTGATAGAAATGTTCAGGAAATTATATCTGCACTCGGCAGTTGTGATGAAGTATATGAATGGGAATTTAGGAAAATTTATGAGGCAATAGAAAAGAAAGCGACAACACCGAAGGAATATAGAAAAGCACAGCAGATTATAAAACAAATTCAGGATGCTCTAGATCCAGAAAAATTAAAAGAAGTGCGTCAAGCGTTGGCAACAAGATTTTTCAATATGGTTGATAGTCTACAAGAACAGGTTCCAGGAAAAATGAAAATTAAAGATATTCCATTTCAAGTAAAGAAAAACTAAAGAATAGATAATATTTATAGTCATTAATAAAAAATTCAATTATTAATGGCTTTTATTATAAATTTTTAATTAGGGGACATATTCCTTCTTAGTTATGATAAAATAAACATGAGGTGCATCTTATGGATAAGAGTAAAATCTTAGAAGAATTAAAAAATACCGATATGGAAAATCCGTATAGAGAATATTTTTTAGTTAAATATAAAGATCCTAGTTATGAGCAGGTAATTCGTATATTATTAGAAGATGGGATAATACCACTAAACTTATTAGAGACAGCCCCTATCACTTACTTATGGGGAAAATATGATTGGGCAAAAGAGATGATTTTAAAAAATATTGACAACGTAGTTTCAAATAATGATTATAATAAGCTATCTACAATTGTTAATCTTGCTATGGGTGAAAAAGAACAATTTATTCAACTATGTAAAAGTATATTTGGAAGTGAGGATATAGTGAAAAGAGTCTTATTAATAGATATATTATTGGACTATGGATTTCCAGCATGCAAAGAACTAGTGATAAGTCCTCTTTATCAAAAAAAATCTGAAGATAAGAAGATGGAATCAAATTCCATCTTCGATATTCTAGAATATCGTTTAGATGATTATAATATAAAAGAAATATTATTAAACCATTATGAGGAACTTTTTGAAAGTGCAATCTATGAAAAAATGCAAATACTATCGAGTGTATTGGAATTATCTCCTAATATTAACTCGCCATTAATTCAGAAGTATGGATTACTCCTATCATATTTTAAGCAAATTTCTTTAGAGAATCAAAAATGGGCAGATGAAATCTTAAGCTCTGTGATTAATGTTCAAAAAGAGAAAGACCTTCTAGAAGAATTAAGAAAAAAATTTCATCAGGATAAATTAGTATTAAAAGATTCAGGATCTTTTTCAGTTGTATTAGGAACTAAGGAATGGGTTTTAAAAATTTGCAATCAAAGAATTACTTGGGATTGTCCTAGAAAAAGTTTTTTGCTAAATGAAAATGAGTTCAGAAAAATTTTAGATGAAAATGGGGTTCCTATTGCAGGAATCGAATGGCAACCTTATTTACCACAAACCAACAAAAAAATTACCAAAGAACTAATTTATAAATATTTAGTCGAATTTAGAAATCAAAATCTAACTTTAGCAGATAGCTCTGCGTTAAGATATAATAGTAAAAATTTCCGTTTCTTAAAGAATACAAAACATTTACAAGAACAAGGAATTTCCCTTCCAGATTGGTTTATAGAAGATCCTCTTGTGTCTATTGATATTGATGCTATCTATAATAGGGGAGAGAATGAAGAAGCAGATCGACAAATGGATGAAGCAATTTCTAATTTTAAAAAATAAAAATATAATTTAAGTAGGTGGTAAAATGTTTGAAAAAGCAACAAAAAAGTTTAGCCAATTTATCAAAGAAAATTTTGATATCAATGATGAAAAAATTAAACATAAAGTGATTCATACATATAACGTAGTGAAAATGGCGGAGTATATTAGCAAAGATTTAAACTTAAGCGAAGAAGATAAAACTCTTGCTAGAGTAATTGCACTTCTTCATGATATTGGACGCTTTGATCAAGCAAAGAAAATTGGTACCTTTAGGGAGGATCAAAAAAATATTGATCATGCGTCCCTTGGAGTAAAAATTCTGTTTGAAGATAATATGATTCGAGAATTTGTTGAGGAGGATACATATGATTCAATTATAAAAACAGCGATTGCGAATCATAGTAAATATGAATTAGATGAAAAAGGAATGTCAGAAAAAGAAATTCTTCATAGTAAATTAATTCGAGATGCAGATAAAATGGATAGTTTTCGTGCAAAAACAGAGGATGATATCTATACAATGGCAAACATTACAGAAGATGAAATAGAAAATTCTTTAATAACGGACAAATTATATCATGATTTTATGTCTAAAAAAACAATTCTTAGTAAAGATAGAAAAACGGGAATTGATATGTGGATTTCCTATATTGCATTCATTTTTGATATCAATTATAAAAGTGGACTAAAATGGATTAAAGAAAAGGAATATATCAACCAATTAGTGGATCGATTTCACTATAAAAATCGAGATACAAAAAAGAAAATGGAAGAAATTAGAAACTTTGCACTTTCCTATATTGATGAACAAATAAGATAAAGAACTTTCCAATATTTTCTAAGGAAATGAGCAGTGGGACCATTTTACAAAAGTGGAATTCCATAGTATAATACTACCTAGGAAAGAGGAAAAAAGTATGAAAAAAATAAAGGTAGGAGGTCATTATGTAATTCACTGCTATAAACACGATGGAAGAATTCATAAGATATGGGAAGAAGCGGTCTTACTGGAAATAGGGGAGGAATACTTAGTCTTTGGAAATGATCGTACAAAAGTAATAGAATCCGATGGTAGAAGTTGGAAGACAAGAGAACCCGCAATCATGTTTTTCTTTAAGAAAAAATGGTTTAATGTAATCGGTCAATATAAAAAAGATGGAATTCAATTCTATTGTAATATTGCATCCCCATTTTTAATTGATGAAACGGCAATTAAATATATTGATTATGATTTAGATTTAAGAGTATTTCCAGATGGGTCTTTCAAAGTATTAGATCGTGGTGAATATAATTATCATAAAAGTCAAATGCATTATTCAAAAGACTTAGATAAGATTCTTCATTCAGAATTATCTTCATTAATTGAAACGGTAAGAAAAAAGGAATGGCCTTTCCGACATGAAGAAATCAAAAAATATTATGAAATTTACAAACAGGAAAAAGAAAAAAATGTAGTCACTAATTAATAACCATGCTATTATGGTTATTTTTCTTTAGAAAAAGACCTATTTTCCTTGAAAAATTCTTTAAATATAATGCCAAAATTGGTATAATATAGTTACAGGAGATGATAACATGGAATTTTTAAAAAAACTATTTGACCATGAATATAAAGAACTTAAAAAATTTACAGCACTAGCAGACAAAATTGAAGCATTGGATTCTACAATGAAAGGATTATCTGATCGAGAATTAAGTGATAAAACAAATGAATTTAAAGACCGTTTGACAAAAGGAGAAACCTTAGATGATATTTTAGTAGAAGCTTTTGCAGTAGCTAGAGAAGCCTGTGATCGTGTCATTGGTGAAAAACCTTATTATGTACAGATTTTAGGTGCTTTGGCTATTCATTATGGAAACATAGCTGAAATGAAAACTGGTGAAGGAAAAACTTTAACATCCGTTATGCCAGCATATTTGAATGCAATACCAGGTGAAGGGGTTCATATTATTACAGTAAACGAATACCTAGCAGATCGTGATGCAAACTGGATGGGAAACATTCATCGTTTTTTAGGATTAACTGTTGGTATTAATCTAAGGGAATTAACCCCAAAACAAAAACAAGAACAATATGCTTGTGATATTTTATACTCAACTAATAATGAAATCGGATTTGATTACTTAAGAGATAACATGGTAATTCGAAAAGAAGATAGAGTACAAAGACCATTAAACTTTGCAATTATCGATGAAGTTGACTCAGTTTTAATCGATGAAGCAAGAACTCCATTAATTATTTCTGGTGGAGAGATGAAAAGTGCTAATCTTTATATTGATGCAGACCGTTTTGCTAAATCTTTAAAAGAAGAAGAATATATTTATGATGAGAAAACAAAGAATGTTTCTCTTTCTGAAGAAGGAGTAAAAAAAGCAGAAAAGAATTTCCACTTAGATAATCTATATAGCTTAGATAACTCAGAATTAGTACACTATATTAATCAAGCTTTACGTGCCAATTACTCTATGCATAATGATATAGATTATGTAGTTCAAGATGGAGAAGTTATTATCGTTGACCAATTCACAGGTCGTTTAATGAAAGGACGTGCCTATAGTGATGGACTTCATCAAGCAATTGAAGCAAAAGAAAATGTAAAAATTAATCAGGAGACAAAGACTTTAGCGACAATTACTTTCCAGAACTTATTCAGAATGTATAAAAAATTATCTGGTATGACAGGTACTGCAAAAACAGAGGAAGAGGAATTCAGAAATATCTACAATATGTATGTAATTTGTATTCCTACGAATAAGCCTGTTATTCGTATAGATAATCCAGATTTAATGTATTCTACGCAAGCAGGAAAATATCGTGCCATTGTAAATGAGATTGAAGAAAGATACAAAAAAGGTCAGCCAGTACTTGTTGGTACAATTGCAATTGAAACCAGTGAATTAATTAGTAACTTATTAAAACAAAAGAAGATTCCACATGAAGTGTTAAATGCAAAGAATCATGCTCGTGAAGCTGAAATCATCGCAAAAATCGGACTTGGAAAGTCAGTTACAATTGCCACCAATATGGCAGGTCGTGGAACTGACATTAAATTAAGTGATGAGGTACGTGAATTAGGGGGACTTTGTGTGATCGGTACAGAGCGTCATGAATCAAGACGTATTGATAACCAGTTACGTGGACGTTCTGGTCGTCAAGGAGATCCTGGTTATACTCAATTCTATGTTTCTATGGAAGATGAGCTAATGGTTCGATTTGGAACAGATCGAATTAAAGTAATGATGCAAAATCTAGGATTTGATGAAAATCAAGCAATCCGTAGTAAAACCTTCACAAAGGCATTATCTTCTGCCCAAGCACGTGTAGAAGGAAATAACTTCGATACTCGTAAACAATTACTTCAATATGACGATGTAATGAATAATCAAAGAGAGATTATGTATGGTAGAAGAAATGAGATTTTAGATAGTGAATCTATCCACAGTACAGTAGTAGATACGATTAAAAATCATATATCTGATTTAGTAAATTCTCATCTTTATCCAGAAGGTCGCCTAACGAATGATGATGTTTCTGATATTACAGAATATACCAATGAAAATCTATTAAAGAAAGATATTGATAAAGAAGAACTTGATAATAGAACAGCAGAAGAAATGATTAATACCATTGTAGAAAAAGTCATGACTGAATATGATAGTAAACTTTCAAAAATTCCAGAAGATGTTGCAGATGAATTTGAAAAAGCAATCAGTCTAAATGTAATTGATCATCATTGGACTGAACATATTAATACAATGTCTCATTTAAGAGAAGGTATTTATTTAAGAGGATATGGACAGGATGATCCATTACGTGCCTATACGATGGAAGGATTCGAGCTATTTGATAAAATGATGCAGAGAATCGATCATGATATTACTGTTATGCTAGCTAAATCAGAAATTAATCAAAATGTAGAAAGAAAAACAGTTAGTAAAAAACAAGTAACAAATGATAGTGATGACACAAGAGCTCGTACTCCAAAGAAAAGTGAGAAAATAGGAAGAAATGCCCCATGTCCTTGTGGTTCGGGCAAAAAGTACAAAAATTGCTGCGGAAAGTGAGATAAATAAAGGCTTTGCGAGAATTTTGCAAAGTTAGAAAATGTTAACAAATTTATATTTGTTTGCAAATAATTAGAAAATATGGCTTAAATGCCCTAAAATAAAGGATGTAAACAGAAAAAATATGTGAACATCCTTTTAAAATTCAAGAAAGTGAGGTAATATCTATTGAAAAAAGAAGAAGTAACAACAGAAATAATTGTAAAAGAAAATAAAGTGGGAATTCTAAGAGTAGGTAATGCTAATTATATTTCATTAACAGATTTGGCTAAATATCAAAATTCTAGTGATCCATCTTTTACAGTAAAGAATTGGTTAAGAAGAATTACAACTATTGATTACGTTGGTTTATGGGAAGAAATTCATAATCCTGATTTTAATTTGGTCGAATTCGACCAAATTAAAACTGAGTATGGTAGAAACTCTTTTGCAATGTCGCCATCTCAATGGATTAAAAGAACTAATGCAATAGGTATTATCTCTAAGGGTGGAAGGTATAGTATTGGAACTTTTGCACATCCTGATATCGCGTTTGAATTTGCTAGTTGGTTATCCCCTGAATTCAAATTATATTTAATAACAGAATTTGAAAGATTAAAAACTAATGAAGCGTATCAAGAGAAGATAGATTGGCAAGCTAATAGAATACTTTCAAAGTTAAACTATGTAGTTCACACTGATGCAGTAAAAACTTATATAGTCCCAACGCTTACTGAGGCACAAAAAAGTACGTATATGCTGAAGAAGCAGATGTTTTAAATGTTGCATTATTCGGAATGACAGCTAAAGAATGGAGAGATAATAATCCAGAATTGGCAAAAGAAGGTAACATGAGAGATTACACTGATTTACTACATTTAGTAATATTAAATAATCTTCAAAATACAAATGCTGAGTTAATTGAAGAAAAAGTGCCTCAAAGAGAAAGACTTGTTAGACTCAATAATTCTGCAAGAAGACAAATGAAAGTATTAAAAGACAATAAGAATATCAAAGAATTAGAATTATTACAAAAACAAGTTAATGAAGAAAAAGAATTATTAATTGACTAAAATAGAAGAGTGTTAACAGACAATGTTAATGCTCTTTTGTTTTATATAGAAAAGGAAAGGATGATTATATGAGAAGAGTAAATGTAAGAAAAAGAGGAAAAGTTTATCAATATCAATTCGAAATTGGAATTATTAATGGTAAAAGGAAGTTTATTAATAAGTCAGGCTTTAAAACCCAGAACGAAGCGTATGCTGCTGGGCAACTTGCTTATGAAAATATATAAATGGAGGTGTAACTTTTAAACAATCACAAATGTTATATTCTGATTATTTAGATTATTGGATGAAGGAGTATTTTGAAATTAATTATAAATATACAACAGCAAAAAGGTATTCTGAAGCATTTGAATCTATTAAAAAGGAATTAGGTAAATATAGACTAGCATATCTAACTTCTTATGTTCTAAATCAAGCATTACTTAGAATTGCTCAAAAAGTAAATTCAAAAGATGCATTAAGAAATTATCAAAAGGTGATTAGGAGTTCACTTAGAGACGCTGCCTATTATTTTGGTTTTATTGAAAATAATCCTGCAGCTGATTTACAATTACCAAGATTCTATTCTTTTGAGGTATTTATTAAACCAGATAACTATGAAAGCCAGATAGAAGGCATTAATAATATTTTAAATATAGTAAAGGAGTATGTTTCAGAAAATAGCATAATTAATAATCTTATAAATCAGAGAAATGAACTAAATAAAATATTAAAATTAAATACAAAAAGGACTTCAATAAATTCTACTGGTCTTGGAAAAGCTCTTGCCACAGGGAATAAAATAATTAATATTCCGGAAGAATTATCGGAGTTTTCAGAATTCTTGAATTCTAAAAATAAAGTAAAATGGTATAGCTGGCAAAATAGTGGCCGAGAATATATTGTAGAAAATAAATGCCCTTTTTGTGCAAAAAAATTAGAAGATAAATTTAAAATATATATGGATACATTGGATAATCTATTTGATAAAAAGAATGTTGAAGCATTATCAAAAATGGAATCTATTTTTGACAGTATCTCTAATTTAGTAAGTGAAGATACGAGTAAATTTATTGATGATGTTCTAAAAGAAGAAAATCCTATTTTAGATGATAACAAGGAAAAGATTGCAAAACTAATAGCTGAAATAACACTTGCATCGGAATATTATTAGAACGTTTTAAATAAGCTTTCATTTGAATT
>CAJTXV010000026.1 GCA_910584255.1 uncultured Bacilli bacterium | reverse complement strand
TAATGACTCTACCTTTTACATCAATTAAATCTAAAAGTTTAGGAATAGCAGTTATTTCATTGGATTTATTATCTACTTTTATTTGAACAATAGAAAGACCAATATCACAAAGAAAACCAAAAAGGATATAAGAAAGATTAACATTATTTATCTTATCTCTAGCACTTTTAATTGCTTTTCCATCAATGGCAATATGAAGTCCCTTTTGACCAATAGCTTCTTTCATCCATTCAATAAAATATTCATAAACTCTTTTGGATTAATTAAATAAAATACTCTTGAAAACGTATTGTGAGAAGGAACTCCATTTTATAGATTTAATAAATCTATAAAATATGCTTCATGTAGAGTTAGAAAATCTACCATATTAACAAAATCTGTATATCCACATAAAATTCCATAAATAGTCATCATAATAATAAGGAACAGATCTTAGTTATGGTGGTGCTTTTATCTATACAAGTCCAGAAGAGATTAGTAGTACTTTAAATGTTGAACCTCGTGTTTCATTTAATATGACAGGAACTATCGCTGCTATGAAAGGAATTGGTGGATATCGAGATAATTCTCTAGCAGAGCACGAAGGACTTACAAATTATACATCTATTAAGTTGGGAGAAAATGTTGCGATTATTGAAGGAGGTTCTATTAAATCCAATGGATTGGAAACCTTTATCGGAGGAGACGATACAACTACTAGCAATTACAATCAAGTAACAGTAGAAGATAAAGAAGTGAAAGAAGAAAATACACTTCTTGTAAATCCACCTACTGAAGAAAGAGAAAGTGATTATTGGTATTATGTAAAGATACCTTTCAAAGAAGTCGATTTTACCTCTTTATTAGAAAAAAACAAAGATACCGTTGCTTATATTCATATGGATCACACGAATATTAATTACCCAGTAGTATCATCAGGAGATAATGAATTCTATTTAAATCATGATTTTAATAAAAGAAGTAACAAGGAAGGTTGGATTTTTCTAGAGTATAGAAATAATTACAATAATCTATCAGATAATACAGTGATTTATGGACATGGAAGAATTAATAATACCCTGTTTGATTCCTTAAACAAGCACTTACAAGTTCTTGGCAAAAAAAAGATAATTATGTAATTCATATTTCAACACCAAAAGAAAATATGTTGTTTCAAATTTTTTCTGTATATACAATTGATTAAGAATCCTATTATATAACGACCGATTTTATGAGAGTAGAAAGAAAAGAAAAATGGATAGAGGTAATAAAACAAAGAAATATAGCACCGATTGATACAGAAGTAACAGTAAAGGTAAAAGCGTCTAATTTCCGTACTTACTCACAAGTTAGAGTTATCTTTCACTTAGTCAAGAGAATGTGATATTAAATTTAAATGATAGGACTCCAACAATCAATATCTATTTAGAAAGGCAGTAAACCCTTCTACCACTTTACACATCGAATTGTTTGGTTATAGACTTTTAAAAAGACAGGTGCTATAATAAATTTAAAACACGATAGTGTGAATCAGTATTAAGGAGGGGAGTGAAACCAGAAAGTTGTGGTTTCAAGAAGTAAAATGAAAAATGAGATACAATTGAGTAAAAACATAGTAATAACGATAACGTTTATTTTTAGTATTTTTCTATTGGGCCCATGGATAAAAGTAGATGCGGCTGATAAAGTAAATATTCAAGATGTGATGGTAGAGAGTTTTGATTATCCTTATACTGGAAGTCCTATTCAGCCAGAAAATTATGTAGTTTTAAAGTATAGAAATGTACTACTAAAGAATGGTCAAGATTATAGTATTACACGTGTAGGAAATAAATCTCTTTATGGTGAAGCAAATGCTATTTTTGTTGGTACCATTAGAATTACAGGTAAGGGAAATTATGAAGGAACTTTGGAAACGGACTACAGGATTCTTCCAAAGACCGAATATACCTTAAAAATCAGCAGAACAGCCATGGAAATGGCTCTTACTGGAGGAAATAGAAAACTAAGTCTTTATACAACACCATCTATCTATATGAATGTAGTAGGAGTAAAACACTCTTGGGAGTCTTCTAATCCAAATGTAGTAACAGTGGATGAGACAGGTAATTTGACTCCTGTTGGATTAGGTACTGCAACAATTACCGCACATTATAATGGACAAGATGTAACTTGCCAAGTATCAGTATTGAGGAATATCAAAGGGGATGTCAATCGAGATGGGAAAGTTAATCTAGCAGATGCTACAGAAATTATTAACTTCTACACAGAGAAAAAACAACCAACTGCCGAAGATTACGAAGCGGGTGACATGAACAATGATAAAAAACTGAACTTACAAGATGCAATGGAAATTATTTTCATCTATTTAGAAAAATAGGAAACTTTTATGAAAAAGAAATATCAAGTTTATATTATTAATATAATTATTTTTATTTTGATTTGTACTTTTCTTTTTTCTACCTATTGTTTTATTCGAATTACTTATTTTAAGGAATCAAGTAAAAAAGCAAATGAAAAAATCATAAAGGAAGTTATAATACCAAAAGAACCGTCTTCTGAAGAAAATAAAAGTGATGACGACTTTGAAATTAATTTTAAAAAATTAAAAGAAATTAATCAGGACGTTGTAGGTTGGATTTATATCCCAGGAACGAGTATTAATTATCCAATTGTAAAAAGAGATAACTGGTACTATTTAAACCATGATATTTATAAAAAATATAATATTTTAGGATCTATTTTCATGAATGAATTTAATAAAAATGATTTTTCAGATAACAATACTATTTTATTTGGGCATAATAATCATCAAGATCATTTAATGTTTACGGATTTAAAAGACATTTATGATGGAATTTTAGGAAATGAACTAAGTATTTATATTTATACAGAAAAGGAATCCTTTACATATCAAATTTATTCTGTTTATTTATCCTCACCATCTGATGAGACACCTTTAAATATAAAAACGAACTTTTTTGAACGGACAGAAAGAAAATTTTTATATGAAAAAAGTGATTCGATGAAGACACTAACTTTGTCTACTTGTTATAAGGACAGTAGTCAAAGAATTATTGTACATGCGTCAAGAATTGTCCAATGAACAAAATATTTATTTTCTTAATAAAAGATTAGTGCTATAATTAATAATATAAAAGGAATCGCCTATAGGAGGGGTATTAATGAAAATAATGAAATTAAAAAGAAAATATAAGGCATTATTGTTATCCTTTATATTAGTTGCATTCATATCAATTACTAATATGATGGTTGGTGCAACAAATGTTGCGAAGATGACAATGGACCCAGTTGGAGAAATCCAACCAGGAGATGAATTTACCTTAACAATCAAACTACAGGACTCAGAAGATTGTGATGCTTTAGGGTTTAAACTATTTTATGATGACACAGCATTTGAAGTTAAAAGTCGTAGATTCTTAAATGGAAAATATGGAGAAAATCCTACTACTGGTGAGCAAACGGCAACAAAAACATCAAATGTTGCTGGAAATAAAATAATCTTTGCTTTTGCTAGTTTAGACCCAGGAAACTATTATGAAGATATTAACGGAACATTAGCGACTGTAACTTTTAAAGCAAAGGATACTGCAGTTGGGGAGTATGACTTTAGATTATCCATGGACCGTGTAACAGATAATGATGAATACTTTAAAGTAGAAGCAGATGGACAAAGAAATTTAGACTTAGAAACTAGTTCTACGAAAGTAAAAGTAAAAGTTGATGCTACAGACATCAGTATTTCATCTAGCAATTTAGATTTAATCAAAGGAAATAGTACACAACTAACAGTTACGCCTGTACCTAGTAAAGTAACTACACAAAAAAATATGAGTTTATCTGTAAACCCTAGTGGGGTTGTAACTGTAGATAATGATGGAAATATTGAAGCAGTTGGAAATGGAACTGCAACCATCACAGTTACTGCTTATGGAATTACCAAAACAATCCCTGTAGAAGTTACAAATCCAATTACGGGAATTTCTTTAGATAAAACATCTTTAGAATTAGGAAAAGGGCAAACTTACAAATTAACTGCAACCATTACACCTGATGATACTTCAGATTCAAAGACAATTACTTGGACATCTTCAAATGATTCCATTGCTTCTGTTAGTAGTGATGGTACAGTAACAGCTGTTGGTAATGTAGGAGATACCAAAGCAACAATTCGAGCTACTTCTTCGAATTCAACAATTTATGCAGAATGTGTTGTAGATATTGTAATTCCAATTACATCTGTAAACATGGATGAAACACCATTTACTTTAAATAAAGGGGAAGAAAAACAATTATCTTTTACCTATGAACCAACAAATACCACACAAGATAAAACTATTACTTGGGAATCAAGTGATCCAACCGTTGCCACTGTTAACAATGGAAAAGTAACAGCTGTAAAAGGTGGGACTACTACAATTACCGCTTCTATGGTAAACAAAGCTTGGACGAAGTCAGTAGTGGTTACAGTGGAAGTTGGACTAAATGATATCACAGTAGCACCAACTAGTGTAGAATTATTACCAGGACAAGAACAACAAATTACTTCAACTTTTGATCCATTTGATGCAACTCATAAAGATATTACTTGGACTTCTGCAAGTAGTAGTATAGCAACTGTAGATACTACTGGTAAAATTAGCGCAGTAGCACCAGGAACTACAACGATTACTGCTACATATCAAACTTTAACAGGACAAAAAACTAAAGATATTAATGTAAAAGTATTAATCCCAATTACGGGTGTTACGATTAAACCAAATAGCGCAATTACGATTAATAAAGGAGATACGACTACCTTATCAGTAGAAGTTACACCAGCTAATGCAGAAGAGGATAGAACTGTCACTTGGAGTAGTAATCAACCAACAATTGCTTCTGTTGATGCTTCAACTGGTGTAGTTACTGGAAAAGGAAATGGTACTGCTACGATTACGGGTACACTAAAGAATGGACAGACTGTAACAGCAACGATTACAGTGCATGTACCAATTAGTAGTATTACTTTAAATCAATCTGCACTAAACCTTAACAAAGGAGATACTTATAATGGATTAGTGGCAACAATTAATCCAAGTGATTCAACAATTAAATCTGTTTCTTGGTCATCCTCTAACAGTGGAGTAGCATCTGTAAATGCTTCAACTGGTGTCATTACTGCCGTAGCAGATGGAACCGCAATCATTACAGCAGAAGCTGAAGGTAAATCAGCAACTGTAACTGTAAATGTTACAACTGCAGTAACGAGTATTGCAATTGATCAAGGTACAACAAAAGCAATGATTAAAGGAGATACAGATACATTAACAGCAACTGTACTTCCAAATGATGCAACAGATAAAACGGTCTCTTGGTCAAGTGATAAACCAGAAGTTGTCAGTGTAGATAGTCGCGGTAATATTTCTGCCATTGGTGGTGGACGTGCTACGATTATAGCAAAAGCAGGAGAAAAAACAGCTAGTATTACAATTACTGTTCGTGTTCCAATTACAAGATTTGATTTAGTTTTAGAAGATCAAAATCCAACAATTTTAAGAGGTACTAAAAATGCACACACTTTAACAACTATCATTGAACCAGATGACACAACGGATGATAGGACCATTGAATGGACTTCTTCTGATTCAAGTATAGCTACAGTTGATAGTACTGGAAAAGTAACAGGTCTTAAAGAAGGAACTGTAACCATTACTGGTAAACTAACTTCTACTAATATGACAGTTACTTCGAATGTTACAATCCAAAAGATTGACTTAACAGGAATCAAAGTTGAACTAGAAGATGAAGATATTTTAAAGGGGAAAGATTATCAAGTAAAAGTAACTCCAATTCCAGAAAACTCAACCGAGTTTGAAAATATCGAATTTACAAGTAGTGATGAGGATATCTTTATTGTATCTAGCGACGGAATTATAACTGGAGTGAAAGAAGGAACAGCAACATTAACAGTCACTGTAAAAGGACCTGTTGGTAGTGGTATGACTCCAATCATAGAAGAGATTGAAGTACATATTCGTGAAATTTCTCTAGAAGGTATTAATATCCTTCCGATTCCTGGAGGAATTCAAGTTGGTGAAACAGCACAAATCGAGTTAGATTTAATTCCAGAAAATGTAACTGATTATATGACAATTACATATAAATCTAGTGACGAAAGTATTGCTACGATTGATGCAAATGGTGTAATTACTGGATTAAAGGAAGGTACTGTTAAAATTACAGTAACAGTACAAACGGAATACGGTAAAGAATTTACTTCAGAAATGGAAGTAAAAATTACAAAACCAGAAGTAAGTCCTAAAACTTCGGTAGAATCTTCAGCTCAATACTTAATTATTTCAACAGTATCTATGGTTCTAGTAGGAGGACTTGCTCTTACAAAAAAGAAACTTAAAAAGGTAAAGTAAAATGAAAAAAATATTAGGAATTTTATTAGTGCTACAAGTATTATTCGTTCCTAATGTATATGCAAAGGAGCTACCTACAATTTATGTAGGTAGCTTTGATGCCTATATAGGAGAAAAGATTGTAGTACCAGTCACAATTGAAAATAATCCAGGATGCAGCTATCTTGGGATTCATATTTATTATGATACAAATAGTTTAGAGTATGTAAGTTCCAAATTAAAAGGCCTAAGTAATTCTGATATGAAAGATATCGTAAATTCTAACGATGTCATTACACTTTATGCTATGGCTTTTACAGAAGGTAAATCCATAAACGATAATGGTGTAGTTGCTGAAATTACTTTTACTGTAAAAGAAAATGCCAAGACGTCTACTTTGAGAATGGAAGTTACAGATTTCGGTGGAGAAGATTTAGTGGATTACGAATTTAATCAAAATGATGGAACAATTCGAATCGCCGATAAGAAAGATTTAAATACATCAGAAGATTTAACACAGCTAGTTCCACCAAATACAAATGGAGAAGTAATTTGGAAATCAAAAGATGAAAATATCGCAACAGTAGATGATAAAGGAAATGTGACGTTTTCTAATGAAGGAAACACCACCATTACAGGACTTGATAAAGATGGAAATGTCGTGATTGAGAAAGATTATACTGTAGTGGATCAAAACAAAAAAGAAACAGAAAAAAAGCAAGAAGAGAAAAAGAAAGAAGATACGAAAGAAAAAGAAAAGAAGCAAGAAAGAGAAAATAGTCTTATCTATATTTTAATTGCATTAGGAACTATTTTAATTATCTGTTTGGTCACAATTCTCTTAAAACACAAGTTAAAAAATAAAAAGGCAAACTAGTATCTAGTTGTCTTTTTCTATGAAAAGGTTATTTGTTAAGAAAAATTGCGCAATTTCCAACGAAAATCGATAGAAAAGAAGCAATAAAAAATATAGAATGTTTGAAAGAAAGGAGGAGAATAAAATGGGACTTGGGAATAAAATTCTAACACTAAGGAAAAAGGAAAATATTACACAAGAAGAACTCGCTGAAAAACTGAATGTGACAAGACAAACTATTTCGAAGTGGGAATTAGAAGAGACAGCACCAGATATCAAGCAGGCAAAAGAATTAGCACACATTTTTAAAGTAAGTTTAGATGAGTTAGTGGATAACGATGTAAAGGATTTGTTAATCGATAAGGTCAGTAATACGGAAAAACTCGCAGGTATGATTATTAAAATCATGAAGGTGGGAGGAATCATTCTTTTTACATTATTTATAATTGATATCATAATCTTTTTATCTTTTGCTGTTTGGAATATTATTGATAAGAATTCGCCAAAGGAAAAAGAAATTAGTTATGTATTAGAAGCAGATAAAGTTTTTCATATTTAAAAACAAAAAAGGTAGAGCATTCTATCTTTTTCTGTTATACTTAAATAAAAGGAGAATAGGATGGATGAAGAAAAGAAAAAGAATTTTACGAATCCTACTATTGATCACAATTGTTCTAATTTTCCTAGTCATATTTTTAAGTCAAAATCTGCATCATCATAAAGTAAAAATTACAATAGAAGAATCTAAAATCTATCAAAGAAAAGAGATTGAGTCTGCAACGGATATCGTCTTTTAAAAATTTAAAGAGTTTCCAGGAACCTTAGAAGAAATTTGGTATCAGGACAAAAAGGAAGAATTTGATGCATGGGCAGAAAATTATGGAAAAGAAGAAGCCATTGTCTTTTATTCTAATTTTATTACGAGTAATGATGAGGAAAACTTCCAACAAGGATTTGGTATAAATGAAAGATATGAAAATTGGATGTGGATTTTAGTTAGAAATCAAGGAGAAGATTGGAAATTAATATCCTGGGGATGGGGGATAGAATAATCATAAGGAGTAGGAGTAAAAAATGAAAAAGAGAGTTTTAGTATTATTCATTTTATTTAGTATGATTTTACTTACAGGGTGTAATCAAAAAGCAAAAAATACAGGAGATATGAAAGATCAGCAAAAACGCTGGGTGTTAGAAAACAATCATGGAGTGATTGAACAAACGTCCTTAAAAAAAATTGAAGAGGAATTAGATAAGGTTGACAGTCTAGATTCTGAATACTTAGTCCTAATGCCCTTAGAAAAAATTTCTAATACAAATTATATTCAAGTGTATAATGATATCAATGTTGGAAATGCCAAAAACAATCTAGAAAAATTTCATGTAGAAGTTTGTTTCTTAAAGGGGAATGAAGATGACTTTGAATTACGGGGAAAAGATAATCTTACAAAAGAAGAGGTATATACGATTTTAAAAGATTATTTTACAAGTCATAAAATACCAAATACAAAAGATTGGTATTTAGTAGAATAAATAAGCAAAAAAGATAAAAAAATTGTGACTATCACCGATATTTTATGTTATAATGTAAAAGTCGCGTAGCGAGTAGCGTAAATCCAGATGGAAAATATGCTGCTTTTTTTACGTATAAGGAAGGAGTAGTTTATGAAAAAATTAGATTTAGGAAAAGATAAGATTAATCACTTACTATTATCGTTTTCAATCCCCTGTGTAATTAGTATGCTGATTAATTCTGTTTATAATATTGTCGATCAAATTTTCATTGGAAAAGGAGTAGGAACTGTTGGAAATGCTGCTACGAATGTAATATTTCCACTCGTGTTAATCTATGGTGCGATTGCATCCTTAATAGGGAATGGAACGAGTGCAAATTTATCCTTAAAGTTGGGAGAAGGAAAAAAAGAGGAAGCAAAGGAGTCTTTAGGAAGTGCAATTACAATCTCCGTAATTGTTGCAGTTTTCATCGGAGTGATTTCTTATTTATTATTACCACAACTAGTAAGATGTTTTGGTAGTACAGAAACTGTATATCCTTATGCCCTTTCTTATGGAAAGGTTATCGCAGTGGGTGCACCTTTTGTAATTATCTATTCTGCGTTATCAAATATTATTAGGGCGGATGGGTCCCCTAAATACTCCATGATTATGCTAGTAGTAGGGGCAATTATCAATATCATTCTAGATCCAATTTTTATATTTGGTTTTTCTATGGGAGTAGAAGGAGGAGCCTGGGCTACCGTCATTGGGCAGATGATTTCCTTCTTAATAGCCATTTTATATATTCCAAAAATTAAGAGTGTAAAATTAGAAAAGAAAGATTTTATCCCAAACAAATCGATTGTTAGAATTCTAGGATTAGGACTATCTAGTTTCATTACGCAAATGACGGTCTTAGTATTATTTGTATTTATGAATAATATGCTAACACGATTAGGAACAAATACAAAGTTTGGTGCAGACATTCCACTATCTGTTTATGGAATCATTTCGAAAGTAAATAGTTTATATATCGCATCCATTTTAGGAATTGCAATTGGTGCACAACCGATTATTGGATTTAACTATGGTGCAGGCAATAAAGCAAGAGTTAAGGAAACATTAAGAAAAGTATTAACTGTCAACTTTATCATAGGAATCATCTTTAATTTAATCTTTGTCCTATTTCCAGAACAATTAACAAGTGCTTTTATTACAAAATCAGATCCAAACTATGACTTGTTTTTAGAATTTGCTTGTCTTACTTGTCGTTCTATGATGCTAATTATGGCAATTAACGTATTAGAAATTACTACAAGTATTACAGTTCAGTCCTTAGGAAATGCATTAAAAGCAACCCTAGTATCTTTTACTAGACAAATTTTATTATTTATTCCAATTGCATGTTTACTAGGATTCGTTTTGGGTTACGGAATTTATGGAGTCTTATACGCAGGTCCAATTGCAGATAGCATTTGTTTTATAATCTGTATCTTTATTTTTGGTTCCGAATATAGAAAGTTAACAGAAAAGAAAGAAGAATCACTAGAAGAAGTAGAAAAACCAAAACAAAAGATTCATTATGATGGCAAACATATTGTAATTACTATTTCACGTGAATACGGAAGTGGTGGTCGTTATGTAGGAAAACTCCTCTCAGAAAAATTAGGGCTTCCTTTCTATGATAAAGAGTTAATAAGTTTGAGTGCGAAAGAATCAGGACTTTCTAAAGAATATATTGAAACAATTGATGAAAAAAATACGACAATGAAAACAGAAAGTAACAATGATGATCGATTATTTATCGCAGAGACAAAAGTAATCCAAGATCTAGCAAAAAAATCTTCTTGTGTCATCGTTGGGCGATGTGCCGACTATATTTTAAAGGATTATAAAAATACTTTAAAGGTATTTCTATATAGTGATGACAAAAGTAAAGAAGAAAGAGCAGTGACATACTACCATATTCCTAAAAATAAAGCATCTAAATACATAAAAGATATCAATAAAAAAAGAAGAAAGCATTATAAGTATTATACAGGAAGAGATTGGGATAATCGAAATAATTATGATTTACTAATAAACGTCGATGCATTAGGGGTTGAAAAAACAGCAGATCAATTAGTTGAATATATAAAAAACAGAGAAGAGTAGGTTTTATTATCTACTTTTTTGTTGTATAATTAAAAAAATAAGTGGTTGTAGGAGGGCATATATGAAAAAGAAAGAGGATGAATTTAAAGTAGAGGTAAAAGTTACCTATGAGGAATATAAGGAGATTCGAAAAAACTTTCCTTATCAGTTGTGGAAACGATTTCTAACTACTTTGATCGTTATGTTTTCATTATTTTTGATTGCCTATTATGATGAACCATCTGAGTTAGTAGAAGATATTTATGTGATTGTTGTTTTATCCATTTGTGCCTTTGGTATTTTAAAATTAATAGAAGTTATCTTTAGAAAGAGAAATTATAAAAAACTATTTCAAAAAGGAATGGACGAGATTCATTACACTCTTTTCTTCTATGAAGATTATCTAGAGAAAAAAAGTGAACAGGTATCCCAAAAAATTTTCTATCAACAAATAAAGAGAATAGAAGAAACGAATACACATATTTTTATACTGCTTGATAAAGAAAATATTTTTCCTATTCGAAAAGATACATGTACAGAAGAAGAAATTGAAAAAATTCGGAAAATTTCAGACAGTGGGAATTTAAATTTAGAAAAGGAAGAAAGATTAGAAGATTATATAAGTCCACGTCAAAAGTATAGAAGAATAAGAGTATTCCTAATCTGCTTATTTACTTTAACGATTCTATCCATTTTCTTTTCTCTTATAGTTCCATATATACTTGCCTATATTGTTTTACCATCCCATGTAATTGAATATTTTCCTAGTATGAGAATCTATTTATCTGGTTTATCTTTAGAAATGTTACATGCTCCAATTTTAGATTATTTATGGGGTGCATGGTTAGTAATGCCTATTCCTATATTGTCGATTATTTTAGGAATCAAATATAAAAGAAAAGGCATCACTTGTACAAAAAACATAGTGGCAGGTTGGATTTTAACAGTGTTACTTTTTTTGATTGGTTGTATGGCATTTGTTGATCCAGTAAAACGTGAATATAGTGATATATTCAAATACCAAGAAGTCATTGGAGTAACACTTCCAAAAGAAGGAAAGTTATTTCAATTAGAACTAGATAAAAGTGGAAAATATCAACTTTCTTATATACTATGGAAAAATCATGAGGAAGTAGAATCATTTTATAACGAAATAAAAGAAAATAAAAATTGGGTGTTAAAGAGTGAAATGGATTCCAGATTAAGAGAAGCTTTGATATCAAAATGTGAATCAAAAGATGAAGAATGCTACTATTCTATTTATATAGGAGAAACCAAAGAATACAATCAAGTACCAGAGGTAAGGTGGAATTATCAGATTTATTCCATGGTATACGATCCAGAAATATATTCTCTAAAAATAGAAAAATGTATATATCCTCTAGGTCCTAGGAATTAAAATAATTAGGTGATATGAATGAATAAAATTTTAATCATAGAAGACAATAAAGAAATCAGTGATATGTTAAATCAATTATTAACGGTTCATGGATATCAAACAAAGTGTGCCTATTCTGGTACAGAAGGGTTACTATTACATTCGAAGGAAATTGATTTAATTCTTCTTGATTTAATGCTTCCCGGAAAAAATGGAGAAGAGATTATTAGTGAATTAAAAAGAAAACACTCGGTTCCAATCATCGTTATGAGTGCGATTCATGATATGGATAAAAAGCTAAATTTATTTGACCTTGGGGCAGACGACTATGTAACCAAGCCCTTTCATAATGATGAATTATTAGCAAGAATCAAAGTGCATCTAAGAAATCACAAAGAGGAAGACATTACTCTTTTGAGATATAAAGACATTGAATTAAATATGAGTGATTTTACTGTTTTCTGTAATCAAAAAGAAGTGTACCTTACAAAATGTGAATTTGAACTTTTAAAAACACTCATGGAAAAACCAAATCAAGTATTTACAAAAAGTGTTTTATTTGAAAAAGTCTGGGGAGATGAAGATTCTGCAGATGAAAACACTTTAAACGTTCATATTAGTAAAATTAGAAATAAATTAAAAGAAAAAAATCAGGATGAAGAATACATTGAAACGATTTGGAGTGTAGGGTATCGAATGAAAAAATAAAAAGAATTGATAGATTATAGGAACCATAGTATAATAAAAAATCAAAAGGAGGGTTTTTATGGACAAAAATAATAAAAAATCAAGGTGGGGACTTAGAAAAGAAAAAATAAATATAAAACAATGTGTAAGAACTTTAGAAGAAGTAGAACCCTTAGAAGAAACTTGGTATCCTTTAGTATTTGCTTTAACGAAAGAAGATTTAAAAAAACTAAGGGATGGAACCTTATCTTCTTCATTAAGTGAACTTCTTTCATCTTACTATCAAGAAGTAACTTTTCCAAATATAGATTCTAGTATTACTTATTTAGGATTAGATGCTACCAAAATTGAAGAAAAATTTTTTAGTGGTACCTGCTATTTAAATCAAATCAAATTAAAAACAGGGAAAACAAAATTTGTTCAAAAAGTTTGTAGAAATCCTGAGCATAAAGGAGAAATTCGCTTAGAATTAGTTTTAAAAAGAAAAACAATTTTAAATGCTACAGATACGGTCAGTATTACTTTTTCAGATTTATTAAGTGATGCTATTTATGACTATGACAAACAAAAGAGAAAAAATCATATTTACTCTGAGAAAGAGATTCAGGAGATTCACGAACGAGGGAACTTAACACCTTTAGAAAAAGCAAGGGAGTGGAACAATTTTGGTATATGTGCACCAGGAGATTACGCAAGTAGTGCCAAAAATAGATGTCACGAATTTAAAAATTGTGAAGAGTGTCTTTTGGATTATGCTTATAACAAGAGGGAGTATGAACCAATCGAAAAACATTTAAAAGTAATTTATCCATTCAGGGAGGATTCTATAGGAAATAAAGTCAAAAAGATTGGTACAAGATAAAAATTAAGAAATATTTAAGAATTGTGTTAAGAGTTTTTTAACACTTTTTTTATATACTGATATAGAAAGGATAAATATTATGAATGAAGTGATATTAAAAACAAACAATTTAACAAAAAAATATAAAGAATTTACGGCTTTAGATAATGTCTCTATCACCATAAGCAAAGGAGATATTTATGGACTAATCGGTCGTAATGGAGCAGGGAAAACAACCCTGATGAAACTAATTACAACGCTTACCAATCCAACCAGTGGTGAATTTGAATTATTTGGAGAAGGAGAAAACAACATAACAGAAAATAAGCGAAGAATCGGATGTTTAATCGAAAATCCATCCTTCTTTCCCAATCTAACGGCTTATGAAAATCTAAAATACTATGCGATTCAAAAAGGAATTGTTAATTTCAATCAAATTGATGAATCATTAAAACTAGTTGGCCTAGAAGATGCGGTTCATAAAAAATTTAAAAACTTTTCTTTAGGAATGAAACAACGCCTAGGAATTGCTTTTGCCATTTTAGATAATCCCGATTTCATTATTTTAGATGAACCTATTAATGGCTTAGATCCAATTGGAATTAGTGATTTAAGAGAAACATTTAAAAGACTAAATGAAGAAAAAAAGATTACCATTTTAATTTCTAGTCATATTTTATCTGAGTTATACGCCGTTGCTACTAGGTTCTGTATCATAGAGAATGGTCGCGTCATTAAAGAATTATCGAAAGAAGAATTAGATATTGAATGTAGTAAATGTGTGGTGATTCAAACAGATAATATCAAAAAAGCAGCCATCATTTTAGAAAAAGAACTAAAAACTACCAACTACAAAGTAATTGATAAAAAAGAAATAAGACTTTATGAATACTTAGATCAAATTAGTAAAATCAGTAAGGCGCTAACGAAAAATGATATTAGTATTTTAGGTTTATACGAAACTGGTATTACTCTAGAGGAGTATTTTAAATCTGTAATTAAGGAGGCAAACTAATATGATTAATATGATAAAAGCGGATTTATACCGGATTTTTAAAGGAAAAGCTATTTATATTTCTTGTTTGATTATCATAGGCTTATCTCTAGTTAGCATCATAGGCCTAACACCAGGACATATTGGAATGACTTCTATGACAAATTCTACCATGAATATTGAAGATGCTGAGTTTATGGAGAAATTGTCCGATGCGAATAATTTAAAAGACATTCGAGATTTAATGAAATCTTTTGGAGGCTATGAACTAGATCAAGCAGTATTGGGCACGAATATCAATCTATATTATATTTTTATCGTAGTTGTAGTCATTGTTATATGCACAGATTTTTCTAATAAATCGATTAAGAATACCTTATCATCGGCAATCTCTAGAAAGAAATATTATTGGTCAAAAGCTGCGATTATTTTTCTTATTTGTACCTTTTTGGTTCTACTAAATAACTATCTCTTTTACTTTATGAATCTTTTAATCAATGGAAAAAATTTTGCATCCTCTTTCATTGATATTTCTAAAACGACTTTGATTCAATGTCCTTTAATCTATGGTATAATGAGTTTATTAATCTGTTTTGCATTTCTATTTAAGAAAGTGGCTAGTTTTAATACAATTTCAATTCCATTTATTATGGTATTTCAATTAATCGTGTATGGAATGATTAACCTTTTTCGAATCAAAGCAGATTGGTTCTATCAATATGAAATTCAAAATGCTTTAGGAAACCTAGCAAATCATCCTACGAATCAATACATCTTAAACTGTACACTGCTTGGTATTTTCTATATCGTAATATTTTCCATCATCGGATATTATGTATTTAAACAAACAGAAGTCAAATAGAAAGGTAAGTGAGGGGTAATGGTAATTGTCATTGTCATGTTTTTACTTGTTATGATAATTCTAGGACTCAGCGCCTATCTTTTTTGCATGAAACAAGAATTAAAAAGGGTTACAAACTCTATTCAAAAAATGAAAAAAAGTGATAGTAATTTACTCTTACACCAGACGGTTCCTTCGAAAGAACTAAGGAATCTCGTGTTAGAAATGAATGAATTCTATCAAGAACTAAAAGAAAAAGAAATTTTACTAGAAAGACAAAATCAAAGCGTAAAGAAAGTAATGATGAATATTTCTCATGACTTAAGAACCCCTTTGACATCGGCTTTAGGGTATATTGATATGATGTTAAATTCAGATCTGCCAAAAGAGGAAAAAGAAAAAGAATTAAAAATTATTGAAGAGAGACTCAAGAAATTAGAAGAGTTGATTTCTTCTTTCTTTGATTTTCAACAAATTCTATTAAAAAGAGAACAAGTAATAAAAAAAGAAGAAAATATCATTGCTATTTTAGAAGAGGCTATCGCCAGTTTTTATGAAGACTATCAAAGAGAAAAAAGACAGATTCTTTTTTCAAAGGATATACAAAAGATACAAGTTTTAACCAACCGAAAATTACTTACACGTATTTTTGATAATTTAATTGGGAATGCATTAAAACATGGAGAAGGAGATTTAAAAATTACTATTTCTAAGAGAAAAAGGATTCAAATTATATTTCAAAATGAACTCAAGGAAAATCATTTAGAAGTAGATAGAATTTTTGAAGAATTTTATACAGAAGATATTTCAAGAACTAAAGGAGGTACAGGACTAGGACTTGCGATTGTGAAAGAATTTACAGAACAATTAGATGGAACAATTGTTGCAAAAAAGGGAAAGGGAGATTTAAAAATGATATTAGAATTTCTAGATACTATCAAAAAGTGAAGAATAGGACATAGATCCTTATCTATAGTAAAAGAAAAACTTGAATCTAAATCATAATTTAAAAAAAAAGGTTCAATTGATTTGAACTGTGCTATAATGAAGAGTAGAAGATGTAGGAGGAAAAGAAATGCTAAAAGTTAAGAATCTAAAAAAGAAATTTATTCGTATGAACTCTAAAAAGCAAAAAGAAGAGTTTTACGCCGATCATGATATTAGTTTTTCGGCAAGTGATGGAGAAATCATTGGAATTTTAGGACCCAATGGAGCAGGAAAAACAACCCTTCTTCGAATGATTGCAGGGATTCTAGAACCAACGGATGGGACAGTTGATTTCGATGGATTAAATTATAAGGATAATGAAATAGAAATTAAGAGGAACATTGCCTTTCTATCAGGAAATACAAAAATTTATAACACAGTATCTACCTATGAATTATTAGATATGTGTTGTGACTTTTATGACGTTCCAGTGAAAGAGAGAAAGGAAAGGATTAAAGAAATTTCTAAGACATTAAAAATGGATAGTTTTCTTCATAATAAAATCGAAAAACTATCGACTGGACAAACACAAAAAGTAAACATCGCAAGATGCATGATTCATGATCCAAAGTATTATATTTTGGATGAAGCAACGAGTGGGTTAGATATCATTTCCAGCCAAATTATTTTAAATTTCATTAAAAGTGAAAAAGAAAAAGGAAAAACAATCCTATATTCTACGCACTATATGGAAGAAGCAGAAAATATTTGTGACAATGTAGTGATGATTAATCAAGGAGTAGTGATTAAAGAGGGAACTCCTGAAACAATTAAAAAAGATACAAAAACAACGAACTTAAGAGATGCCTTCTTTACTTTGATTGGGGGTGTAGAAAATGAAGAGTAAGATTTCTCATATCTTAAAAAAAGAAATTAGAGAGATGTTTCGTGATAAGAAATCTCTCATGATGATGTTGGTAGTTCCAATCATGATTCCACTTTTAGTAATTGGAATGAGTGCACTATTTGAAATGCAGATGAATCGACCTGTAACAGACTATAACCGAATTGGTTTTGCCTATGACTTAGGAGAAGTAGAAGAGAATCTTGCCAAAGAGTTTCAGTTAGATATCACTGTAGGAGAAGAAAAAGAAATCGAAGAACAGTATCAAGATGGATTTTTAGATTTATATGTGACCAAAGAAAATGAGGTTTATACACTCCATGGAAATGATAATGATACAACTTCTTATGCATCTTCTTTAGTAAAAAATTATTTTGATGCCTATAAAGGATATTTACAAGGAGAGTATTTAACTGAATTTGAAATCAATCCACAAGAAGTCATTCAAATCATCGAATTAAAAGAAGATATTAAGGAAACAGAAAATTACTTTTCTAGTTATATTACCAATTATGCATTCTTATTTATTTTAATGGCAATTACGGTTTCTGCTACTTATCCATCGACAGATACAACCGCAGGAGAAAAAGAACGGGGAACCTTAGAAACACTTCTTACATTTCCAATTAAAAGTAAAGACATCATCGTAGGTAAGTTTTTAAGTGTCAGTCTTTCTTCCGTAATTACTGGAATTATTAGTTTAATTTTGATGGTAGTATCCTTAGTCATTGCTGGGAATATGTTTGAAATTTATGAAGGAGTAGAAATGATGCTTCCAGTTAGTAGTCTGATTTTTTCAGGAATTGTAATCATCGCTTATTCTCTATTAATTAGTGGTTTATGTATTGCGGTTGCTAGTAAATCAAAGACCTTTAAAGAAGCCCAGAGTGCCTTAACACCTCTTACATTTATCTCTTTCTTTCCAGGAATGATTGCTTTTATGGTAGATATTGAAAGTAGTACACTTCTTTCACTTGTTCCTTTCTTAAATTATTCTTTACTATTTACAGATATTACGAATGGAACAGTGAACTACTTAAATATCTTCTTAATGCTTCTATCTACGATTGTAGTAATTGGCATTGTCTTAGGAATTATTATTAAGCAGTATAAATCAGAAAAAGTGTTATTTTAGAAAATAAAGATTATAAAAGTATGATAGAAAGAAGAATATATCATACTTTTTTGCACTCCTATGTTTTCTGTGTTATAATAAACACAAATTTTGTTTTAACTAGTAGTAATAAGGAGAAAAGGTCTTATGGAACAGGAATATTTTCTAATATGCTTAAAGGCAAATAAGGATATATTAAGTTTTCATGAAAATAAAATTTTAACAGAAAAGGATTATCATCCGATAGAAAGCGAAGAGATAGGGGAATATCAAAGTATCGTTTCAGTTGGGAGTAGTTACTATGATAATCACGATTGTAATGTTGAAAGTGAACCATACTTAGATTATCAAATGAGGTCTGTAAGTTTTAAGAAAGTGAATGATTTTTCTTTAGATGGTTTTTGGTATGATTCAAAAAATGGAGTGGTTATTTACGGATATCTTCCAGGCATTTATGCAAAAAAGGGACATCAGGGATATCATGAGGTCTGTACAGGAAAATTTATTGATTGGAATTCAATTTATAGCGCAACTAAAATGGAAACAAAAGAAGATTTAGAAATCATGATGGAAAATTTAAACTTCATAGAAAAACATAGATCAGCCTATATTCGACTTACACAAGAGAGATTAAGCAAATTGGAAGAAGGAAAAGAAAATTTTTTAGCTGCAGTAAAGAAATATCAAAAAAGACGTGATCAAATGAAAAATAGTACTAAAGAAGTGGAAAACAGCACTAGACAGGTAAAATTTGTTTGGTATGAACAAGAGAAAGAAGCATTGGAATATAAAAAAAGAATACAAGGATTAATTAGTTTTTCAAAATATTAGAAAGTAGTTTTTCTTTTCTGAAGGAGGATTTGAATGAAAGTAGTTCATCCATTAGAACCAGTTTATGATCAAGACTCAAAGGTTTTAATTCTAGGGAGTATGCCATCTGTAAAATCAAGAGAAGTTGGATTCTATTATGGCCATCGTCAAAATAGATTTTGGAAAACTTTAGAAAAAGTATATAAAGAGAAAATTGGAGAGAGCAAGGAGGAAAAGATATCTTTTTTAAAGAAGCATCATATTGCTCTTTTTGATGTTTTAAAAAGTTGTGATATTACTTCTTCCAAGGATGGCTCTATTAAAAATCCAGTACTTAATGACTTTACTGAAATCTTAAAAAATACAAAGATAGAAGTCATATTTACAACAGGAAGAAAGGCTTATGAGTTATATCAAAAATATTGTTATCAAGAAACTAAAATAGAAGCTATTTACTTACCGAGTACTTCTCCTTGTAATTGCCCAAAGGGAATTGAAGAAAAATTAGAAAAGTCTTATTCTGAAATTAAAAAATATACTGAAAAAGACCTTTTTTGATTTTTCTAAAGATGATAAAATAGTATTAGGAAGTGATAATATGAAAATTCTATTAGCAACGACAAATGATGCCAAAATTAAATGTTATGGTACAAAACTAAAAGAAAAGGGAATTGATCTTGTAACTTTAAGGGATTTAAATATAGATGTTGATGTAGATGAAACAGGAAAAGATCCAGTAGAAAATGCAGTAATTAAGGCGAGGGCTTATTATGAAATAACTCACTTACCAACGATTGCAATTGATGATGGGTTATTTTTTGAAAATTTACCTGAGGAAGTTCAACCAGGAATTCATGTCCGTCGAGTAGGTGAAAAACGATTAAACGACTCAGAAATGATTGAACATTATCTAGGACTTGTGAATCAATATGGAACAGATGGTAAATTAAATGGATACTTCTTGAAAGGAGTAGCGATGGTTGATGGGAATGATACTTATACTTTTGATTTTAAATCCAATCGATATTTTACGAATCAACAAAGTTCTAAAGTATTAAAAGGATATCCACTAGATTCCATTCAAATTGTTTTACCTTTAAATAAATTTAAATCTGAACTGACCAGAGAAGAGGAAGAGAAAACTCTAGGAATTGAGAAAGAAGAAATATTTGGGTTTATTCTAAAAACAATTCATGAACTAGAAAAAAAGAAGAAAAAAGAATTGGTGAAATCTTAATATGGAAATCAAAGATTTAAATAAAAAATATGATCGTCTTCAAAAAAAATACGGGGCAAAAGGACTTAGTTCTATTTATAATGGTGGTTTAGAAGAAAATCCAGAGATTTGTTTTGTGTTTATGAATCCAACGGGAAGAAATATTGCCTCTTTCAAAGAATGGAAAGGTAGAAAATCTCCTTGGATCGGTACAAAAAATATTTGGGACTTATTTTATACAGTAGATTTATTAGATACAGAATTATACCATGAAATTAAACGTAGAAAAGGAAGCGAATGGGATGAAGTTTTTGCAGATCTTGTCTATCAAGATGTAGAAAAACACAAGTACTTTATTACAAATTTAGGGAAATGTACACAAATAGATGCAAGACCTTTACCTGATTCAGTCTATAAAGAATACTTAAATCTACTATATAAAGAGTTTGAAATTATAAAGCCTAAAGTAATTATTCTATTTGGAAATCAAGTAAGTTCGATTGTATTGAATCAAAAAATATCTGTTTCAGAAGTAAGAAAAAAGTGTTTTATTAAAAAAATTAAAAATCAAGAATATAAATTTTACTCCGTTTATTATCCAATTGGAAATGGAAGGTTTAATATTTCAAAATCCATTGAAGATATCAAGTGGATTATGAAACAAGAACTGGAAAAAGAAAAGATAAAATAGGGGGAGTGAATATAGTATGGATATTATATTTGAATTCCTAGGGGAATTTTTACTTGAAGGAACTATAGAAGTTAGTAAAAGTAAAAAAGTTAGTAAATGGATTCGATATCCACTGATTGCTTTGATTGTACTGTTTTTTACTCTTGTAATTGTAGGTATTTTTGCACTCGGAATTATCGCATTAAAAGAAAATTTACTTTTATCAGTGATTTTAATTTTACTCAGTCTTTTTATGCTAGTCGCAGGAATTTTAAAATTTAGAAAAACATATATCGATAAAAAAGTAGAATGTAAAAAGGAAAAATAATGATAGAAAACAAAATTTCCTAAAAGAAGAAATTTTAAAAGAATTAGAAAATCAACTATCTAAAGAAGAATTCAAAGAAATAAAATCTAAAACTCTTCATCTTGGCATTTTTACAGAGCCCTATCTAACTTATATGTTAGAAGGAAAAAAGACGATAGAATCTAGATTTAGTAAAAATAAAATAATTCCCTACGAAAAAATAGATAAAAATGATATAGTAATCGTGAAAAAATCTGGGAGAGAAGTAGTTGCCTTCTTTCGGGTGAGTCAGGTCTTCTTTTTTGATTTAGGAAAAGTGAATATTACAGAAATTCGAAAAAAATATGAAAAAGAGATATGTGTAGATGAATCTTTTTGGATAGAAAAGAAACATAGTAGATATGCGACTTTAATTTTCTTAGAGAAACTTCAAAAATTAGATCCTTTTTCTATTTCAAAAAAGGGAATGCAAACATGGATAAAATTATAAAGTGTTTAGTTGTCAATGATGTGACACCTAAATAAGTGGTAAAAAATATTAATTTGGAAGCGATGCATTTGCATAAGCTTCCTTTATTGTGTTTGACTATGGGGTCAAACAGTAAAACCACCAGCTATGCTGGTGAG
>CAJTXV010000025.1 GCA_910584255.1 uncultured Bacilli bacterium | reverse complement strand
TACGACTTATTGTTTTTTTGTAGAAAAAAGGTGTCACATCAATTGTAACGCTACAAGAACTGGAAACCTTTTTTCATAAATTCATTTACTTTTTTACCACATTATGGTAAAATGAGATTTCATGGAAGAAGGGACTAAATTACATTATGAAAAAATTAAACATATATTTTCTTGCAGTCTCAATTGCTTTAGAAATGACTTCAGCTTCTACCGTAAAAGCACAAACAATTGAATACGAACTACAAACAGAAGATTCTATAGATTATGAAAAACGATTTGATCAAATACTCTCTTGTAATGCAAAAATTATTTTTCCAGAAATTAATCAATTATTAGCGGATGATTCTTGGCAAAAAAATTGTGAATGCACTCATTCGCAAAGCTCTATGTATCAAGAAAGTGCAAACTCTATTGTCTGGGATGAAGTATTGATAAAAATAAAAGAAAATAATGATACTTACTTAAAAGAACATCCAGAATTGGATTATTTGACCAACTTTTCAGAAACAGAACTACAAGAAATCTTAAGAAACCATGAAAAGTTCATGAATATAATGATTCAAGACTATGAAATTGATTTATTAAATATTTCTTATAACTTAGAAAACTTAGAAATATTAAAAGATACAAGAGAACCCATTACAGAGGTTCCCTATTTCGCAAATTATGAACCATCCACACAGACAATGACTTTCCTAGAAGACTGGGATTTAGAATATTATAAAATCACACAAGCACATGAAGAAACTCACTTCATGCAAAGTGCTCATCCAGATTCTACTAGTACAAAACTAAAACAAAGTGTTTGGGAAGAACCAATAGAATATTCAGTTAGACAAAAGCCATCTCCTCTTAGAACCATTGTTTTAGATGAATATATTGCCTACGTACAATCACAAAAAATGGATTATAGTTACCCAATCGATATTCCAGAATATCATTTATTATACCTATTAGAACTTTCTTTTTTACCTAATCCAAATTATCAATTTCAAGACACTTTAACAAGTCTTTCACTTTCTCAAAATCAAGAAGGATTCTATCAATTATTTGGAAATAGAATAGGACAGAAGAATGAAGTTCACAAACTGATGCATATGATGGATTTATGTTATGGATTATTTTTAGACGAAAGAGAAAATCTAAACTTTCAAACAGAAGAATTAATAAAGGCTAGTCTATTAGAAATTAATCGAAATCTATTTGAAAATTTAATTGAGAATGAAACGCTCTATTCAAAAGAAACACTTTTTTATCTGATAAAACTAAATAAACAATATAGTCTTTATATTTTAGATAGCTATATGTTAGAAGAAAGAGAAGTATATCAAGAAAACATTCGCACATCTTATTTAAATAATTATGAGAAGTTAGAAGCAATTGCCCTAACAGAGTTAGAAAAAAAATATCAAATGCCAGAACTTGCAAATGAATACCAGGAATATAATTTGTCTTCAAACATTCCAGAAATGAACCAAAAGAATCAAGAACTATTAAGTCAAATAACACTTACAGTTCAAGAATTTTATGATTATCACAAAGAAAAAGCACTGTATCTTAGTCAAAGCGACTAGAAAACAGTGTTTTTATGAATATAATCCATGTAATTTTTGTCGATCAATATCTGTAATGTCTTCTAATTTCCATTCTTTTTCCTTTTTCTCTAACACAAAATGAAGTGTATACTTAATTTTATCTTTTACCTTATCCATCTGTTCTAATTTATAATCCATAAACTTTTCTTGATTCACAGTGGAATCTTCACTTCTTAAAAATTCCTCTTTATGTGTTAATAAATAGGATTCTGAATTTTTGATAGCAGTTGCATAGTCATATACTTCGACTTCAACTTCTACCGTTGCTTCATTTCCATCCTCTTTATCGTCTTTAATCTTATAAGCTAGATTTTTATACTGATTTTTCATTAACTCACGATATTTTTCCTTTTGTTCTTTAGTCATAGTACCAGCAGAATCAATCACCTCATCTAATTGACTCATTACCTTTTTATCCATCGTCTGATATTTACTTAAAAACTCCTCCACTTGTTTTGTCGGTGTATTCATCATCTGACTACAACCAACCATTAAAAAAATTCCTAAAAACAAGAATAATATTTTTCTTTTCATATATTTCCTCCTTATTTGTAGCATGTACAAAATCAAAAAAAATATACAAAAGAAAAATTATTAGACAATCGGATCTTTTCGATAAACTTTCTGACTATTTTGTTTTTCATCAATTATACGTTGTAATACCTCTTTTTGACTAAGTTCAAAATGACTCATTCTATAATTTACTAACTTTTTCATTTCTTCTTCTAAATAAGGAAACGCACTCAATTTAGAAGAAAGAACTCCACCTCTTTCAAAATCTAATACAGGGACTTTTCCCCCTTTAGGAAAACATAAATATGGTTGAGATTCCATACGCCAACTTCCTCCTAAAACCTCTGGAAGTAATAAATGATACTCTTTCCATTTGTCACTACAATAATTCCTAAAAAGATCATTTGGATTATTTGTAACAAAGTTTGCCATGTAGGTACGTAACAACTGATTCATAGATTCATATATACTAGTAGAAACATTAAAATATGTGACAAAAGGAAGCGACTCATGTTCATTTACAATCAAAGAAATATATTCTAATAATAATTTTGGTGAAAACTTTGCTAGTTCGTTAAGATAGCACTGACAATTCTCAATAGATTCTGTAGTTTCCTTTATCTTTTGAGACATTCCTCTAACTGATTTTTTTAATTTTCTTCTTTCAAACAAGGTTTCCATAAAAGAAATATGTGTTACCCCTTGAATAGAATCATTGATAGAATCTTTCAATGTTTCTGTACTAGAACACATAATTTTATTTGAATTAATATATTGAAGAACATCTTCTAAACAATAAAGGTTCAATTTTCTAAAAAAACGTTCCATTTCAAGATTTTTATTTCTCTCTTCCATAAAAAAAACTCCTAACTTCCCACTATTATAAAGGAATAGTATTCATTTTACAAGTTTTTTATGATAAAATAAATTTAGGAAGTGAATTTATGAAAAAAACAATTTTAACAGGAATTAGACCCACAGGAAATCTTCATTTAGGACACTACTTTGGAGCATGCCAAAACTGGTTAAAACTTCAAAATGATTATGAATTTTTTTTAGAAATTGCCGATGTGCAGGCCTTAACAGATAACTTTGATCAGCCAGAAAAAGTAAGAACAAATGTAAAAGAATTAGCAATCGACTTACTATCGATTGGAATTGATCCAAAAAAAACAACACTATTTATTCAATCAAAAATTTCAGAAATTGCAGAGCTTACTGTATTTTATTCAAACTTAGTAACAATTGCACGACTCTACAGAAATCCAACAGTAAAAACAGAAATCGCCCAAAAGAAATCCCTCTTCGGTAATGAAGGAGAAAGTGTTACTTACGGATTTGTCGGGTATCCTGTCAGTCAGGCAGCAGATATTACTGCATTTACTGGAGAACTAATCCCTGTAGGGGAAGATCAACTACCACTCATCGAACAGTGTAGAGAAATTGTAAGAAAATTCAATCATATTTATGGAGATACTCTAAAAGAACCAGAGGCTCTCCTTTCTCCAACTCCTAGAATCAAAGGATTAGACGGAAATGAAAAAATGGGAAAATCTTTGGGAAATGCCATCTATCTAGCAGATACAGAAGAAACCATCTCTAAAAAAATTATGAATGCTAAAACTGACACTACTAAAATTAAGAAAGATGATCCTGCAAATCCAGAAGTATGTATGGTATATTACTATCATAAGCTCATTAAAAATGATAATTTAGAGGCAGCTTGTAAGGAATGTAAAAATGGAAGTCGTGGATGTGTCGCATGTAAAAAAGAACTAATTCAAAAAATGAATGAGTTCTTAAGTCCAATCCGTGAAAAAAGAACCTATTACTTAGAACACATAGAAGAAGTACAAAAAATCCTAGAAGATGGTTCTAAAGTCGCAAAGAAAAAGGCAGAAAACACAATATCTAGTGTAAAGACAAAAATGAATATTAATTATGAAGAACTTTAGGGTTCTTTTTTTTATATCTGCTTTCTTTTATGAGAAAGCTTTAACATTTCATATAAAGAAACATGTTTGCTATCAAAAAATACTGCCATACTAGAAATTAACTCATCCTTCATACGTTGATAGTTGACTCCTTCCGTTTCAAAATATTCTTCATATAAAAATTTAAGCTTTTCATAAGACTTTTCATGATAGGCTGACTCAATTTCAGTCATTAAATACTTCCTCATCTTTACTTCTTTTCTCGTCAAGAAAAATCGAGTTTTTTCCCTACCGACAACATTATAAGATAGATCATAGACCTCCATATCTTCTACAATTTCTAAAACGTCCTCTTCTTCCTCTAAAATCAGCTTACTTTTCTCTTGACTGAGACCCGTAGAGTCAAATTCAATCGCAAGGACTCGAATCCCATCAGAAAATAAACATACATATGGAAAAGTCTTAATACTATTTTTAGTATATACTTCACAGGTTTTAAAAATTTCCTCTAAAAAATAATTAGAAACACACACCTTATTTTCTATCAGCTCATCCATACAATTCGTTGAAATATGATATAATCTAACTTTCTTTAAATTTTCAATCGAATCGTTCATATTCCACTCAAAGAAATCTAAAAGATAAGAATCATTAAAATTGACTAGTATGTCATAAATATAAACCATGATATCCTCTCCCATCTGTTAAAATTACAATACTAATCATGATAAAACCAATTACTGCAAACTGACACTCTAATCTTTTCGCAATAAAAAATAAATATTCCATAAAACTATACCCAAAAGAAAGTAAATTTAAATAAGTGATAATATAAGTAAAACCAATCACCATGAATCCAAATCCAAGCAAAAAAAAGAAAATTCGTATCATACTACCACCTAGTTTATTTTATTATTCTAGTGTCATTATTAGTATTGAATTTTCATTTTAAAATATACAAAATAAATCTAAAACTTAAGAATTTCTCCAATTTAAATAAAAATTAGAAATTTTCTCTTTTCCAGAAGAAGCAAGTTCTTTTAATAAGTTCCAAGTAAATCCAAAGCTATTTTTCATAGCATCAAAATCATCCTTGGCTTGATTACAAGTATCAACTCCTACACTCTCACAAAGACTTTCTGTAACTTCTAAATATTTAACTGCAATTTTTCCCTTAAATGATGCATATTTATCTTTAATTGTATCTTTATAATTTGGAAAATGTTGATCAATAGAATGATCAATTTTTAAAGCCAAAGAAACAATTTTTAGTTTTGCAGAATTTGTAAGTCCATGAAAAGTATATCCATTTACTTCTTTATCGTAAAAAATAAAGTCTATGATAGTTGTAAAAGTATTCTTCGCTTTTTCACGGAAAGAAATATCTTCAGAGGTTGCGCTTTCTATACTTTGAAATTGCTGTTCAAAATATTGAACTACCCCAAGCTCAGATAAAGAAGAATTAGATTCAGTAGGTGGATTAGAAGTAGAAAAAGGCGTTGGTATTGGCATAGTAGGAACTGGAGTAACTGTTGGAGTTGCAGTTGGAACTGTACTAGAAGGAATTGGTTCTAAAGTAGGTTCTAAAATAGATGCATCTGCTGTTGGAACAGGAGAAGAAGTCACTTTCGTACCACTCTCAGATTCTTGAGAATTTTTCTGATTATTAAAAGAAAAACTAGGTGCTTTCCAAAAAATAACAAGAACGAGTCCTATAATAATAATAGTTCCTAAAATTCCAATCAATAAATAATTTAAATTTTCACTACTTATTTTTTTCAAGTCACATCACCAAACTTTCTACTATAGTATATCATGATTTTTTAAAATAAGTCACCATTAGTCAACAAAAAATCCAGCACTCACTGGATTCTTTTATTTAATTACATATGGATTATCTTTAGTTCCATCTCCACTTACATATAAAGCATCTCTTACCAAGCGAACTACAGGAAGTACTCTAGAATCTTGATTTGCCATTCCAAAAGTCAAAGTACCCAAATTAACTTTATATGCTTGGTGTGTAGACTCACTATTTCCGGTCGAAAGCCACCATGCAAAGTCAAAATATGCCATGTAATTATAATTTTTACAACTACTAGACTCTGTAGAAACACAAGAGGTATCAATACTTGCATTAATATAATCATAAGCTGGAAGAATTCCAATATAACTGTTTTCTATGGTCACACTTCCCTCAATACTTCCATCATTTGCTGTTTGAGATAAAGTACGATTTCCCACCTGTAATGTATAAGGTGTCAGTAACATCTTATCACTACTTGTAAATAATTCCTCTGAGTTATAAAGATTCTCTAAATAAGTACGCATTCTACTTACTTGATAATCATTAATTCCTGTCTCTGAATTACGCTCTACATTGAAGCGGTCATCCCAAACAGTTCGATAATCTGCACGGTCTGCAAGCATTAAATAAGCATAATCATCATAAATTTTAGTAATATACCATAAATGATTTGCAAACTTCACATAATTTTTAGGCGTATCCCCACGGAATACATATCCACCATTTAATTCATATAATCCTTGACCTGTAATTACTAGTGGTTCATGATCACGAACATACCCTACCAAAGTAATTGTTTTATATTTATCCCCACAATTTAAACTTGGAGTATAGCGATATTTTCCACTAATATTGGTAACAGAAACACTTCCTGTACAACTAAGACTTCCATCAATCTTTTTCGTATACTCATTTAAATCCTTCATATGACCGTTGGATGTTAAATTGGTAGAACTAACATTCACAACTCCACCTGTCATTTGTGGTAACATTTTAGGATTCTTTTCATAATACTCCCTCGCAGCATTTACCATTTTGGACTCAATTTTAGAATAACTCGTCCCTGCAAACATGGAATTAAACAGTTTTAAAATAATAATAATGAAAACAATCCCACCCACAATGATTCCAGATACTATGAGTATTTTTTTTGTTCCAATATCTTTTAACAAATCCTTCATAAAACCTCCTAATATAGAAAAAGAAAATCAAATTCGATTTTCTAAAGTTTTGAACAATTTAATTTTCCTTATACATCAATAGAAAATTATCTTTGAAGTGTAGACCAACAATCTTTCCAACTATTAGTACCAGAAACATTGGCATTGTCTGTAGAACCAGAACTACTAAACATACCCATTAACAAAGATACAATCGTAGTTACAAAGAATACTGCAACTGCCGCAATAGCCCTTTTGATTAGCTTTCCAGTTGCTCCTTTAATTTCCTTATCATCACTTGATAAAACGGCTTTTCCTAAATCGATAGACCCCATTACAATCAAAATAATTGGGATACCAATTTGAATAATTGGGAAAATTCCAAACTTAAGAAATTTAAATACTGGTACTAAATCAGCTGGACATGCCAATAATTGTACAAAATCCATAATACTTCCTCCTCTTTTTTACATAAATCAATTATATAGTAATTTTTTCCACACGTCAATTTATTTGACGAATATTTACATTAACCCATATAAGTACTGATACCTAAACGATTCAATAAATCTTGTAATACACTAGAATTATCTTGTCTTTCATCCATCGGTGGTAAGTTAAAGAATATTTTAGTCTTTGCTTCATATTCAAATTCCGTAATGTCCTGTAAAGTAAGCATACTTCTCGCAAGAACAATTTTCTTACCCTTTAATTTCTCAAAAACTTTACTATCTCGTCGCATCATTTTATTTAGCTTCATAGAAGATGGTTCTACTAAATATATAACATCAGAACAAAGTTTGGTATCTCCATCATTTAAATCTACTAAAATAACGGAAGCATTACGATACTTTAAAAGTTCTGCAGCTAACCCATCCCTAGTAGTAGAAACTAATTCTTTATCACTAATATAAAGGAAATCTTTTCTACCCACTTCCATAGCAACTACACTTCTACCTAATTTAACTAATTCTTGTTTTAATAAATAAGTTAACATAGTAGAACCTGCATGATCCGTTAAATTTTTAATTCCTAGAATGTAAGAACCACCACTTACGATGTTACTAACAAGTGTCGTTCCGTCATTTCCACCAACAGGTGCAACGACTGGCGCAACACCACCACCAGCTCCTTCGCTATCATCAATTTGATGAAGATGTGCAACATCACGATACGTATTTGGGTTTTGTAATAGATAATTCACTCCATCCAAATTCGTTGTGAAATTATAAATACCCATCGAAATCAATCGAGATAAAAATTGTGGTGCCAAACATTCAGGAGTATCTGGCAACAATACAATAATTTTTTCCACATCTAAAGACATAGAAAACTTTTGCAAATTACGAATATCTCGATAATTTTTAAGTGCTGTTAAGTCTAGAACCATCCTTCCAAAAAAGAAATTGGAAAACATTTGAATCAGTTCATCTGCTTCAAATGTTCCATTGATAGACTTAATCACTTCAATATCCAAACTTGCGAGCTCTGCTTGTCTTTCATTTGATATAATTACATTCATCTACATCACCTTTTCATTAAGAAACATCAATAATTCCACTACTTCCACCTTGATCTGTCGTCTCACTGTCATTACCAGATGAGAAAATCAGAGAAGTTTCACCGCCAACTCGGAATAACCCTGCTGTAAACGGTAATAATTTGTTAATAATTGGAATGTCAATATTTACAAAAGTTTGAATTGAATAATAAGACCCCTGATAATTTTTCTTACCTGCATCTCCACCAGCAACATCTACTTTAGAGCGCTTATAGCAAAATCCACCATTTGTAGAAGACGAATAAGTATTCCAATTATGGCTAGAACACCATCTTAAATACCCATCATTTAATTCATAATTAGACTTACGCATAAATTCATCAATCTTTTCCTTTGCGTCCTCTGTAAATCCCTCATGCTGTTCAATAATTTGGATAATCTGATTTTTTACACGAAATGCTTTTGTATAATTAACAGTAAATGCTAAATATCCATTTACAATTAACATAAATATGACAATAATCTGAAGTGAAAACACTCCACCAATTGCGTCTCTCATGCCATCACCACTCTATTCTTTTACTATCCCTGTGCACAGTCTTCAGGATTTGCTTTACAATCTGTACTAATATCATCCCATTGATCTGTGACTGTATTTTTAATTTGAGGCCACATAAACCAGAAGAATGCTATAATCGCACCAATCGCAATAATAGTTACTACAGTCATGTTTAATTCACCTGTCGCTTCTTTCATACTCACTACCCTCCTTATTATTGATTATATCATAGTTTTTTCTTTTCGAAATATATTTTACATAAAAATACTGTCAAACTGTAAACATAAAGCTAACTATAGTTATATGCAATACTGAAATTTATATACTACATGTTTGTAAACATATAAATCATAGAAATCAAAATCAAAACCATAACGCCACCACCAGTAGCAACTAACATAATCATAGTTTGACTTTCCATATAATGAAGTCGTTCTTTATATTTTTGTTCTCTTGCTTTTGCTTGTAAATTAGATACAGTTCTAGAAAACATTAACAATCTTTCTTGTTTTCCTTCTTGTGAACCAAGACCCAAACGATATAATAAACGCATCATTCTCATAGAATCTCGAACTGGATACTCATTCGCAAAATCCATATAAGGTTGAATAGAAGAATCCCCCGCATCAATCTTAGAAATTAAATCACGAAGTCCTGGTCGAAAGATTTCAGGTGCTTCATCAATCGATTTTGCGAGTGCAACTGGAACTGTATAATGCTGAATCAAAATTTCTAAACCTTTCAAATAATATGGTAACATAACATCAATATCATGCAAATGCTTCTTATAGTAACTTTTTAACTTATTATAATCCGATTTAAATACAACAAATCCAACGACTAGAGATAAAACAATATTAATTGTATTTAACTCTGTTAAAAAGATAAATAGAAAAGCCACCATACAAATAAATGCCGTTTTTAAACGTTTATTATATAAAACATTAGGATCTACTTTATCACCATATTTTGCTGCAACTAAGAACTCAAAATCGTCTTCTTTCATTCCTTTAAACAATGTATCATTGTCCTTAAAAAACTTATTACCATCGATAGTATTATTATAGAATAAGACAAACATGATGAGTGCTCCACAAATAATTACTTCCATTACTCTGCACCTACATTCTCGTTATAATATTTTTCACCACGTAGGAGAAAATAACTATTAAATATTAAAACCGCATGCAGTATCAATAACATCATAGGATTTCCTAAAATGGCAATATAAGTTTCACGTCCTAATAGATACTGAACTAACATAACCAATAGGTAAAGCATTACACCATACTTGATAAATCCTTTATGGAAGTTTGCACGATCCATTCGATCACGATATACACTTTCTACCAACATATCAATATCGAGCTGCATATTTTCCAAAGATTCTCCAGAGTCTTTGGCACCCTCTTTTGTAATTTGCAAAAATAATTGATGCATATTTTTTACAATATAATACGGATATTTTGCACTCATAAATTCAATAGATTCATCAATAGAACCATTTTGATATGCTAGAGAAATCATCATATTGACATCCCCTAGAAGCGGCTCTTCCAAAACACCTGAACTAGCAACACCCTCCAATGCTTTAACAAAACTTTGAGTTGTTGCAAATTCCATAATAGTATTGGTTGTATAAATTTGAACTTGTTCAAAAATAAATTCACTATAGACTCTCTTACAACGTAAATAGGCAAGATATGGGATTACAGAAACAGCAAGACAGATATAGATAATAGAAACAACAATATTATAAAAATACATATAAGAAATCACTGCTGCAAAAACTGCAAATGTTACAATCTGAACTGTATATTGCCGAACTGTATATTCCTGACCTAACTCCTTCGTTTTTTCACGAACTACTTTAAAAGAATATGGTGCAAACTTATCATAAATTGTGCCAGCACGCTCCGTTAAGAATTTATTAACATTTTGTCCCCTATAAGATCTATATAACATAACAAAAAGTGCAATTCCTAAAATAAAAATTAATTCCATAACATCACCACCTTATGATTCATTCCCACTAGGAGAACTTGCATTTGTTCCATCGAAACTAACAATAGGAATTTGTGTAGAAGTACCCGCTACTCCAGTAGTTGCCACTGGTTGAGTTACTGGTACTGGTTGTGGTTGAGTCACTGCACTCGGTACAGAAGTAGCTGTTTGAGTAACAGGAGCGGTCGTAGGAGTAAAAACCGGTGTAGAAGTAGCTACTGTTTGTGCAGATTGAACCGTTGTAGTAGGTGTAGGAGCTACTGATACTGAAGCAGTATTACTAGTAGATACTGTAGGTTGACTTGAAGTAGAAGCAGATGAAATTGAAGCAGTTGTAGAACTTTGAACTGGATTAGAAGTCGGAGCCACTGTTCCTTGATTCACTACAGGCTTTTTTTCATCCTCCAATGTATCTACGGTAGAAGGATCCACAATTGCTTCTGGTTCTAACTCTTCAGTTTCTACTCCTTTTCTTGCTGCTTCTTTTTCCTTTTGTTCCTTCAAAACTTCCTCTTCACTCTTTTCACCAACAACATCTTCTAGCGATAATCCACCAGAATCTTCACTATCAAATGTTGTATCCTCAATATTTATGTTTTGCGCAGCTAAATAATCTAGTAAATGCTGACTTGGATTCTTTTTAACAATCTTTCCACTCATTGTCTTTTGATAAATAATATTATAAATAGGTTTATTGTCTTCATCGATATAAAACTCCGTAATCTCATCAATCTCACGATGAAATTTTTTATATTTCGGACTATAATAAGCCTTAATATGAACACCAAGCTGTACGTAACGATAAATGGTATTTAAAAACTGATCAACATCCAAATCTGTTTCCATCAATGAATACATACGATGAGGAATAGCACTTGCCTTGTCAGAGTGAATGGTTGATAAGATATTATGTCCTGATGAAATTGAGTTACGAACTGCACTAACAGCTTCCGCACTACGAACCTCGGATAATAATATCCACTTTGGATTCTGTCTCATACAGGTCACAAGTACATCTGTATAGGAAGCAATGTTATTTGTTTTCATTGCTACAATATCCCGATTGGGATAAATTTTATCCAAATGAAGTTCCAAAGTATCCTCAATTGTAATTAACTTTTCATTCTCTATCGTATGAGACGCCAAATATTTAACAAACTCAGTTTTACCTGAACCAGTTTCTCCACAGACAATAATGTTGCAATGACCATGAACACATTTAATTAAAAAGTCATGGATATCTTTTGTAACATAATCTTCATCTAAAAGAGTCTCCTCCTTCAAGCGAATCTTTGCGGGAGTTTTACGAATAACGAGTGCAATCCCATTGGTTGCAATCGAATCATGTACAAAGTTCATACGGAGTTCAGGACTCTCAGCATCCAAGAATGGATTAGCATTATTAAATGAGACACCCATTACATTGGAACATTGAAACGCCAGTTTTTCAACCACTGCATTATTAATATTTCCATTTTCTACACGTTTAGAACCCTGAGTTAAAGAACGAATCCAGAGTTGTCCATTATTCGTATAGGAAATATCTGTAATATCATCATTATCAATGTATTCTTGAAAGGCACCGAAATCCAATTGTTCAAATAAATTGTCTTTCATGATTTCCTCCTTATACAATAATTAGAAATAGACCACTTTAGTCTATTTCAAAACCAAATATTATGTATTAGAAAGATTTCCGTCACCTGTTGTTGTACCAGCATTATCATCTGTCCAAACAGTAATCTCATTAATAAAATCTTTCAAATCTGTATTAGAAATAGCTACTTCTCCAGGATTCTTCTTTAAGGATTCTGCGGTAGGTACTGGAATAAGTGTAGCTTCATAAGTTCTTAAATACATAGTCTTTCTAAGCAGTATATGATACTCTTCTGGTACTGCAAAGATAATTTGTGCTGGGGTTCTTTTTTCCTCTACATTTTCGAATACAGAGTCACCTGCTGAATCTAAGACATCGATTACTTGAACATTTTCTAGTAGCTTACCAATCATAATTTTATCAGTTGTTTCATTGGTCACTGCACCTTCTACAACATCTTCTTTTACGATTTTTAGATAAATATCAATATAGTTTCTTGGGAAGATTTTATTACCATACGTATTTGTAGTATTTACAGCCATATTAACTAATACATAATCTTCTGGATATTCATAAATAATACTATCTGGTAACTCACTTAGTGAAACTACTGAACTTTTATAGAATAAACTTCCAGCTGGAATTACTGTATCAGAACGAACATATTTATTAATAATGTCCCTAGCCTCCATAATAGGCTCTCCCCTTAACATAGCTGGTGGTACTTCTGTAGTACCAATCATATCTTTGGTAATTTTTGTTTTTGGATTCAATTCATTTAATGAGTAAGGAACTGATTGTGGATTTATTTTAGAATTGATTCGATAATTATAACCGACATACAAAACTACAATCGCTGCAAGTACTCCAACGACAGTAACTGTATTTTTGTTAGTAAAAAATTTTTTAATTGCTACTGATATATTTCCCATTTTCTATTCCTCCTATCTAACCTGTTCTACTAACCTATTTTCTGAATATTTGGTTTCTAAAATTGCATCGATTTTATTTACAATATCAAAATCATCTCCTGCAATTTCTGCAACAGTACCTGTTCCTATTTGTATACTTACTTTCGGTGGTACTTCGTTAAAATCTAAAATTCGTACTTTATAATCTGTACTACTTGTTACACTCTCTGCAAATCTACGGATAAAACTCTCTAGAAATTTCTCTCTGTCGCATCGTATGAGTCCTCCACTCACTCGGTAATATCCTAAGTCAATCGCATCTATCATCGCTGATTTGGTTGTTTCATTTAACAGTTGTTCATCCATCTCTTTTCCTTGTGAATATTGATTAATAATATTTACGACTGCAAGTGTCAATACTCCTAAAATTACAATCCCGACAATTGTCATTGCTTTACTCACTCTTAATCACCTCCTAATTCTTTGAAGAAACGTCATAACATTCCTGATTTTTGGCATTATTACACTCTGCTATTTTCTTTCTAGATGCAACAGTAAATCCTGGAGATGAGTAAGTAACATAACGATCATCATCTAAGAAATTATTCGTACAAACTTGGATATCTTGTCCACCCACCCTTTTTGTATAACAAGACATATCATAGTCTAAGTAATTGTTATTTCCATCTTTATTATAGTCTTGAACATTTGCATTATAAGAACGAATATTCCGTAAGTTTTGCCTAGTTAAAACAAATTCGTAATCCACTTCACTGCCATCTTTTTTCACATTATAAATGGTATTACCATTCCCTTCAATATGTTTCACTAAAGCAAGTGGATCAATGTTATAACCTCTGTATGATGCTGTATTATATCTTGCTGCCCCTGTTACTAATCTTCTGCCATCAACAGAAGTAGTATCAATCGTACCTGTCCAATTCCATCTTGGATCACGCTCATTTGGAAAGTTATCTTCTAATTCAATTTCACGGTAGATGTATTGAATACCACCACTACAAATATCCTTACTAGGATCGCAATCATCTGAATCTTTTACATAATTTTGATACAGACCATAAATACAATCAATATTAACAGTCCATTGATTCCAAGAACCAAAATTTTTTAAGTCAACATCGATGTTTTCATACTTGTCACCTTTCGCAGTAAACTTTTGAATTGTTTTATCCGTATTCGCAGGATTATAGTATGGCCATTCACGATAATCATTAATTGTTGGCGCTAATAAATTGGTATAAAACTTATATCCACCATTATAATATTTTGTACATAAATCATGATTCTTATCATCCCGTTCACAATTCATTGTCTTTTTCTGATAAATTGTCCCAACACCCAATTTTTGATTACTAGTATTAGAAACGTAAGATTGAGTCAAGTGAACAATTTGTGTTCTTGTTGTTGTATATTGTCTCCAAGTATAATTTAACATATCTTGAGTCACTGTATATTGTCCTGCATCTTGCGTTACAGATGAAATTGCTCTCGTTTGATCTCCAGAAGTAGAATTTGTAACTGCTACATTTGTGATTGGTTGTTGATTTTTACCAAAGTTTACTTGTTTATTTAAATAATTATCATACACACCTGTTTGAATTTCCTCATCCTTATAATCACCTTCTGTATAACCTTGAATACTAGCAACAACCCTACTATATTCATCTTTCGCTTGTTTTACCTCTTCATAATACAGTTTTTCAGCATTCGCAGCACAATCATCAGTTGTTACTAAGATTTCAGTACATTTTACACTTCCCTTACCTTTTTTTGGGTTACATCCATCATCAAAATAAACAGCACGTCCATGCTCTGTATAACATTCTGCCGCCTTTTTACTTACTCTCTTACAACCCGAATTATTATCAATGGTACAGCAACTAGAAATAATTCCTCCACTGATACCACTAGATCCACTCATAAATTTTCCTTTTTCGGGACACTCCTGAGGACAAGAAGAAGCATTTTCACCAAAATAAGTAGTAATTGGAACAACTCCTTTTTGCTTATTAGAAATAGACAATAACCCTAAATGATTGGTATCCGTATAACTGACCGTCTTAACATCTGTATTTCCATACACTTCTTGATAGCAACTATCAATACAGTCTTGCGAATACTTTCCACCATCACAAGTTTGAATACATTGATCAAAGTCCTCATTTGGACCAGCACAATTTATGGAATGATCATGTCCTCTACCGTTACAAACCGCATAATATACACAGAGTGATTTTTTTTCAGGCACTTTGATTTGTACTGGATGACAAGTTCTAGTCAAGGTAATAATCGTAGTATAAGAAAATCCACCACCTGCATTGACAGCCTTTGGATCATCATAAGAAACCGTCATTTCTTCACTACACTCTACTCTCCAATATTTATACTTTAAAGAGGATTCTAAATATTTATTCGTAATACTTGCCTTATAAGTATTGACCGTATTTCCACCAGTCGTTGTTTTGATTCCGTCCCCTCCACTAACAAACTCACATTTTCGAATATTACTACCACTACTTGTATCCTTAGGAACACTACTTTTTCCGCGAATCATATCTTGTACTTGAGCAATCGTTAGCATAATACTTTCTCTACTAGGAATTTCTTCTCCATAATTTATAACATTTTTATAGCAAGTTGGAATCATACCTTTGGCAATTGGATCTGTACTAAATTCATTTTTTAAAACATCACACATATTTCTTCCATCATCATAAGTATATTTAATGACTGGATTAGAAATATACATAGGGGCAGCTGCTCTATATTCAGCCACAAATTCAGAACTACAAAATTCAGAGTTGCCATTGACATAGAATTGAAAGGCAAAGCTTTCTCCAAACGCTAAATCTAGAGATGAACCGAAATGTTCTGTATAAGTTCCTGGATTCCCAGAATCATCAAATCGATATTGCGTCATTCCATTTGCCTCATAAGTACTATACTTTAATTTTCGAAACATAAAAACGCCAGGATTCTCTTCCAGAACTTTGAAAGTAATACGATATCTTCCTCCACCAATCTCAGTCATAACAATGTTTTCTGGTTGAGTAATATCACCAATTTTAGATTCTAATCCTCTAGCATAATAATCACAGACCTTTAATTTCCAAACACCATCTTCTTGGACTAAGGCACCACTTTCCAAAGCTTCATCAAAAGAAACAGAATACCCACTTTCACAGTAATCGGAAATACGATTTCCATTTACATCTTCTGCAATCACTGAATCATCTAATCTTTTTGTCTGTACACCCTCTTTAAATTTTACACAACTAAGCGCAATATTATCATAAGATAACTGAGTAAGATTCTCTTCTATAACATTTTCAGCACCTTTTAAATTTTGATAAGTATCTCCTGATTTTTTACGCCATTTAGCCTTATAAATTCTTTTATCCACACTAATATAATCAGGAAACTGATAATCAGCAATTCCTACTGCCTTAACATTGATTGATTGAAAAGAAAGTAATATTGCTAAGACAGAGAACCCATATAATAAATATATTCCCTTTTTCATAATCCACTCCTCTATTCTAAAATAAGTATACCATAATTTTTGTTTTTGGGAACCCCCATATTGATTAATTTTTTTAATAATATTGTATTTACTTTTCTTTAAGTACACCAAAAACCACACTCTTTCGTGTGGTAAAATCAATTCAACAAATTCGCTATCTGCTTTCTATTTCAAATTAAGTACATCGTAATTCTTATTTTTTGAAACCTCATATTTATCAACTTTTTCATGACCACGTACTTTTCTAGCATCAATTTTAAAAGTAGTTTTTCCACCAGCACCAAAAAATCTTGTACATGTGATTAAAGAAATTAGGAAATCATCCTCCTTCACATCAACTTTATAATCATAAATACTATTCTTTTTAGCATTATTAATATACTCTTTTACCTCTTCTTCGCTACTAAAAGAATATCCATCTTCATCATCTTGTTCATAAAAGCCAATCGCATAAATTTTATAAAGTTCATTTCTCCCATTTTGACTATACTGAATATATAAATTATCTTTCGCAAAATCATAATATACAAAACTTAAAAGTTGTTCAAATCGTACATGTCCCTCTTCTTTAATTAAAGGTTTATTAGAAACATTCCTGATATTATGTCCAAAAATAGCCAACCGATTTTCCCCTTCCTCATACATACTGGAAACCCATAAATAATCTTTAAGTCCTTGGTATACTAAATTCGTTTCATATACTACAGGATAATCAATATCAGTTCCTTGAACATTCACCCATCCAATCGTTTCACTATCTTCTATAATGGTAGATTTTACTTGTTCTACCCGTGATTCTGGTGAATAATAGTCTTTACCTTTTGAATGAAGAATAGCTACAATAATCGCTCCAATGACTAGTAGAAGAATTACTACTAGAATCATTCTGTTTTTGTTAAATTTTCTTTGTTTCTTATCTTGTTTTTTCATACATTACCTCTTTTACTTAATATAATATGGACTAGAATAAGTTCCTCTTCCACTTGCTATTTTTAAATTACCCTTTAGATATAAAACAACTTTAACAGTGTTTTCACCAAACACATTTTGATCCATCGTGAAAGCTAACCCATTCCCTGTATTTACAAACGTAATATCATTATTAGGACTATAATCTAACAATAAAAAGTTAGATTCTTTAGTACCACCTAAAGCATAATAAGTAGAAAATAAATCATAGCTAGCAGGAAGAGATAACATAGATTTTACTTTTGTTTTCTTCCATTGGTTAAATGGTTGTTCAATATCAATTTCTGGAATTTCATATTCATGATTGATGATTGATTGATCACTTAAATGAAGTAAAAGCTCTTCATTTAAGGTATGACCGACATTACCAGGAGTATTCGGATCAAACTTACGCTCCGTAATAGAATCGGCATATTCAATTGAAAATTCTTCTCTCGTCTCTGGATTTTTCATATTACTAGACATAATCATCTTTACATTTCCATCTTTGTCCGTATCTATTTTTCTAAATAAGTAACCTGAATAAGAGAAATATTCTCCATCGAGTCGATCCTTTATTTGCTCATTTTCTTTGGCATATTCATAGTCATTTAATTTATAAGGGTCAGTAAATTCCCCACTACCACTCATAATATAAACATCTGTATTTAAAGTAATCACTGGGCGAACAGCACCATAAGCTCTAGCACTCCATGCTGTAAATCCTTTCGTTTCCATACTATCTGCAATATTAATCATTTCTCTGTTTACTCGGTCCATTAGCCAATAAACTTGACCTGTATTTAGATAAGAACCTCTTATATTTCCATCACTAAGTACTAAATCCCGGATGGATAATAATCCAACAGGGCTTTCTAATGTTTCTCCATTACATTCGGTAGGAATATCTTCCAAGCTATAAATGGTATGGTTACTACACCAAGAAGCATTTTTTACAATATATTTTTCTGAGTTTTTCAAGTGTGGATAGAAATAATCATTGAGCCAATGATAAACATTAGAATCTGTAAACTTTTCCTCAACTCCAAATATGACATTAGAACTTGAATTTGCCAAAACGAGTCTGACTGAATGATCAGGGTTTACATTTACAATTCTCCAAAGCATTCCTGAAAATTGTACAAAGTTTTTTACTTCATCTCCATTATAATAATTTGTTTCATCTGTATTTCTAATAACAAAAGAATATAATTTATCAACTACTTGAACTTTTCTAGTTACCTTTGTTTCATTATGAAGTTTATCATAGGCGGTATAAGTCACCTTATAAGTTCCTATGGAATTTGTATTTACTTTCGAAGTATCTACAGTTACCTCTTTTACATCCATTTTTCCATCGGTATCATCTTTTACAGATTTTACACCTGGATCTTTATACTCAATTCCATAATCTACAACCATCGCTTGATCACCATTCAGTTCAATCTTGGGACCTTCTCTATCAATTTTTGACTTAAAATGATTACATTCTAGATTTACAAAGTATTCATAGTCACCATTTTCATTTTGATAAACACGAACCCAGCTTTCTGTATCACAAAGCTTTTTACTTCCTGGAACATACAAAGTATCAATCTTACTAACATCATATAAATCTTGTAAAGTAACCTCCCTAGTTTCTCCCTTCTTTGGTAAATATCTAGGATATGTATCGTAATAGCTTTTTACTCCATCTAAAAACATACTTTCCTGTTTTTGAAACTGATAATATCTTGAAAAAAAGAATTCCCAAGATAATGCTCCAATGATTATCAAGAATAACCCAATCGATGACATCACAATTATTTTTTGAATTCTAACTACAGTTCCTGCTTTTTCCTTTTTCATCTTTTCACTCTCCTTTTAATTTATAAACATATTGATATGTTCGAACTGTAAACAATAGTTCAATCCTAATGGCTGTCTTCAACTCTCCTGGTACTGATAAATAGATCATTTTACCACGATACCCCTTAGTTAACATAAATTCCAAAGGAATTTCTTTATCTGTCCCATCAATATTATAACGAATTTTTCCATACTTACTTAGAAATTTAATAAAACTTTCTACACTATCTTCTCCAAGATCTCCCCTTAAACGAAGAATAGAATTTCCATTCTTTCCTACTAAAGTTCCCTGATAAATAGGGCAATTATGTACATAACATTTTTCATAGGTATAGGTTGTAGAATCTGTAACAATAAAATCTGAGATATTAAAACTTTTCTTTTCATCTAAATTAATAGGTACTTCCAAAGTCTCATTCATTTTTTTGGAATCTCTATTTACAAACTTACTAAGATCTCTGACTTTAATTTTAATTTTAATCACTTTATTATCTTTGGTGAGCAGGTCTTGATAAGTGAGTAAAAAATTACTACTTTTAGAGGGACGGTCAATTTCATAAATTAATATATAATTTTCCGTTTGTTTTTTATCAATACTATTTCCCTCGTACACTTTGCCAATATCATTAAAATAATTATTAAATCTTAAATCTGGCTCATAAAATTTATCGTCTACAAACAAATGAAATTTTTTTATATCAAAGTCTCTTGTCTGATTTAACAAATTCTGTACTTTAAAATCTAGAATTACATAATATTTACCTTGGGTTGAGATAATATTTCCAGCATAATCTTTATCCGTTAAATAAGTATTTTCTATTACAAATTTATAGTTATTAGATTTAAATGTTTCATTCATTCCATATACTTTATGTTCAACATAAACGTAATTATAAATAATAACTGTTAAAGCTACTACTACTGCAATTGTAATTGCTGATAAAGAAAATTTATGTTCCATAAAGAAGTATTTAAATAGCCGAATTTTATTTCTAATTTTACGAACAATAATATCTTTATCAAAATTAACTTCAACTTCAACTTCTTCACGATCGTTTTCATCTAGTTCTAGAAAGTCTTTATCCTCATGAAACCCAAATTTTTTTAAATCAAGTCCAACGGCACGAATCATTAATAGTAAAACACTAACTATATAAGGAAGAACTGTAACTAAGGTTACATACATTAAGTTACGAGAAGCTTCTATACTGTAGCCAGAATAAACTCCAGGTGAGAAATAATATCTCATATAGAGAAATACAATGAGTGTTAACAGATTGGATAATGCAATATATAGATAAAAGATATAAGGTTTATTTTTATATTTTAAAAGATATCCCAGAGTACATGAAATAATTAAAATAATAAATAGTGATAAAAAACCCCAAAGAGTAACATAGTTTGAAATCGGATCCAATGCATTATTATAAATAGCAGTAGAAACATAATCTCTTAAAAAGCCATAAAGTTTAATATCCTGGTAAGCCACAAAAATAACAAGAAGTAGTAATAAAACATTAATCTTCTTAAAATGTTTAATTAAAAATGCATATGGTTTTCTAAGTACCATAAATAACCCCTCCTATTATCTATTCTTCCTTAGTATAGCATATTTTAAATGAAAGAAAAAGAAGTTTTTCTAGAAAATCGATAGAACTAGATTGACAATTATAGTTTTAAAGTGATAAATTTGATAATAGAAATTGTGAGGTAATATATGAAGAAATATGGAATCATGCTATTTGTATTAATTTTAGGAATTATGGTAAGTACTGGATGTGGTAAAAACTACATTCATGAGATTTCCTATAAAGAATATCAAGAATTAATAAAAAATAAAGAAACCTTCGTCTTAGAAGTCATGAAAAACGATTGTGTTGCTTGTAAAGGAATTCGCCCAAAATTACAAAAAATTACAAAAAAATATAAAGTAGAAGTAAAATTTATTGATATAAAGAAACTATCGCAAGAAGAAAATGATTCATTAGCAGTAGGTGCAACACCAACCATTATTTTTTATACCAATGGTGAAGAGGAAACAGCAACTGCTCGGATTGAAGGAAATGTATCTGAAAAAAGAATTATCGAAAAATTTAGAGCTAGTAATTTTATTAAATAAGAGACTTATGTTAGTCTCTTCAGATTGTTGACAAACTACCTATTTTGAAAAAATTTACATTTTAATAAACTCAAAGTGGTTAAAAATGTCTAAATAAGAGTAAATATCAGGTACTTAATCCCTAAATTTGCTTTTTTTTTATGCTTTTGTGGGGGAAATATAAAAGGCTGTGATAAAGCCGATTTGAAAAATCGACTTTGTCTACAGCCTGAAGAGACTAACATAAGTCTCTTTTTTTTAAAATTGAAAAATTTTGTCCGACCCATCCATTTTTAGAAATAATGTAATTAGAAGATAATTTCATCTTACAAACTATTTCAGGAGGGTTTATGGAAAATAAAAAAGAAACATTTGTT
>CAJTXV010000024.1 GCA_910584255.1 uncultured Bacilli bacterium | reverse complement strand
CATAAAAAAGAAAAAAAGAAAGCACCTTTTTTATCGATACTTTCTTTTAACTGGAACACCAAATTCAGGAAAAAATTGTTTTCCGTCCTTCTCGTATACCTTGACCTCAACTGGAACCAGATTCACATAAGAAATCATTCCTTCATCGGTTTCACAATCACTGCGGATAAAAGTGGAACCATTATAAAAGATGATTGGGTCTGGTCTGTGATATTTTTTAATCGTATAACCTAAAGGAGCAAACAATTGACACTGTCCACCTCCCTGAATAAATATTTCTGTGCTAGCACAACCCATGGTTTGTAAAGAACCCTGCACCAAGACAAAATGGTCTCCTGGTTTTAAAATTTTATTTCCAATATAAACAGTCTCATTATGATTCATTTAAAACTCCTTCCTAACTATAGTCTACCTTTATTTGATTACCTAGTTTTAACAGGAGTTCCAAATTCTGGTGCAAATAATTGATTTGTCTTTTCATCTCTATATTTTTTAGCTTTTACCTTTGTTGTATTCACATATAAAATTGTTTCATCATCTGCACTAACAATGGTATAGCCTAATGGAGGTTTTAATTGAGATTGATTATTTACTATCTTACTCATTAGACCTTTTTTCTCTAAAGAATCGCGTACTAATACATAGTGTGTTCCTGGTTCAAAAGAAGTCATTCCAACAGAAGTAACTTTAGGTTTAAACATACTCCTCTCACCTCTTGGCACATATTATAACACATTCTAGATACATTATCAAGAACCTTACCAACCAGCATTTGTAAAGAAGGATTTCGTGATAACGTAATTATCACTTCGATATCCCATTGGTATCTTAATATTTCCTTGAAGATCGGATACAATTTGATAACTTCCACTTTCATCTAATGCAACAAATGAAATTAATTGATAAGAAGTACCCTCAATTGTAACTTGATAAGAAGTATTTTCTTTTACCTTTTTCATAAAACAATATTCACCATCATGATCGATATCACACTTGAAGGCTTCTCCTGTAACCGTATTAGTAAAGACAAGTGTTCCTTCATTAATTGGAACTTGTGTACCATCATTATCACTGACAAATGCATAATTTTCTACCGTATACTCCTTAGAAGAAGTATCATTCCTTGTTAAGTAGATGCGAAGAATTAAATAATCTCCTTCACTAAATTTACGAGAAATCTGTAACATATTCGTATTCGTTAATAATACTTCTTCCCCTTCATCATTTGTAGCCGTAATATGACTAATCACATATTCTTCTCCACTCACGGTAAGTGAATAATTAGCTCCTGCTCTTATTTTATATAAAGTACAAGCATATCCAGCATCCTCATCCCCTAAAATAGTACAAAGACTTTGTTCTTGTGCGACTGAATCAAATGCCTCGATAGAACCTTCTTTCAGTGGAACATACCTAGAAAATCTTTCATCATAAACAAAGGAATAAGTTTCTAAAGAATAGATTTTTTCTTCTTGTGCAATTTCCCTTAAATAAAGAACAGGTACTGCATATTTATTTTCTTTTAAAGTCTTTGGTATAATAATATGATTATCACTATTACTAACAAGTTCTGCCATATTATAGTCATTATCTGCAACTGCGTAGATCAATTCATACTCAGTTCCATCGCTTGCTGTTACATAAATTTCATAAGGATAATCAGCATTCATATCTGTAAACATGGAATATCCAAGTTTAATCGGTTGGTCATAAACCTCCCCATAAATCACATCCACCATACGAATTGTACCATTTTGTATATCTGTATATTCTCCTTCACTCGACCCTAAAACTCTTGGATAGATTTCAAATGTATATTTATCAAAATCTGTTAGTTTGTAACTTCTTCTAATTTTACGATCTCCTAGATCCACTTCACGATAAGGAGTCAAATAATATCCAGGATAATACATGGTATAGTTCACTTCTTTTGGTAGAACATTACTTTCTCCAATCGCACGTGTAATGGTTTCCCCATTATGAAAACGTATCACAACATTACCATTGCGAATGACTTGATTGTCTTGCCTAAGAACTTCAATTTGAACTCTCTCATATTTATCAAGTCTTTCTAAAATACATTCTAAGTAATGGTATGAGAATGTTAAATTTTCGTAATCATACTTTTCATCCATTGCATCCCATTGAGATTTAGTATATTGAAGAGGATCCTCTTCTCCCCATACGGTGACAGACTCTGGAACCTCATCTCCTGCAGGGCGGTGAAATTCAATAATAGATTCAATATTGGCATTAAACTGTTTCGCAATTGCAACTTCTCCTGCAATATTTTCAACCATTCCTTGTTTAGTATAATTCATAATACTGGTTATATCGACACTTTTAATTAAATTCTCCAAAGCAACTTTCGCCCTAGCATTCTCCTCTTCCGTAAATGAAACATTATCAGTTGCATACACATCGTACCAAGAAGGAATCGCAATTCCCGTTTTTAAGTCATGTGCTCTCATATAATTACTGATATCAACCATCGTATCTGAATAACGAATAAATTCTGTAATCTGATCATTTAAAAATTCATCTAAAAGATAAGGCTCAATATCAAATACAATTCCCGTAATTAACTCAGAAGCAGATTGAACAGATAAATTATAATTATAAACTTTATCAATATCTGGAACTACATAATCTTTTGACGTATACCAAGCAGGAGAGCCCATCATGTGATACACTTTAATCCCATTTAAAGACATTTTAGAAACAATACGATTGGCATTCCCATTTGTAAAGTCACTTTCTAAAAAACTATGATATAAAGTCGTAACATTTAATTCTTTTAATATTTGAATTGTTGCATCAATATTTGCATCCATCAATGGAAAATCCTGCCAACTGTACATAGAGTTTCCTTTTTTTACTTCTGCCTCTACGATACTATTACTTTCTACAAGTAACGTTGTATTTAGCGTAGAATATCCAATCGATAAAAAGAAGAATGAAAGAAAAAAAGCCACCCAAAAAAGAAAGTGAAAATTTTTATTATATTGTCTCATGGTCAGTTCCTTCTACTAAAGTTCCCGTTACATCCAGCCAATATTGATAAAATTGCTTTTCACTAATCACACAGAAATGACAAAGACTATTCTTTTCTACTTCTGTATATAAAATAGGTTTCTTTAAATTGTCTGCTGCATCCACTAACTCCTCAAAAGAAGTAACACGAATCACCTGTTGATCTTTAATTTCAGGAACTTCCAATGTATTGACTACCAGTTTATCATACTCGTTAAAAATTCTATGAAGTGTTTTTTGATATACAGAATATCCACTCTTAGATTTTATAATTGAAATTTTTATGATTTCAAAAATACTAATTAAAAATATCAAAATACTAACCATAAGGCATGAACCACCAAAAATAGCCCTATTTAAATCAAACTCATTCACATCAATATTTCCGTTATTTAAAGGTTTTTCATAAATTTTAGAAATACGAACCAATTGCTTTCCTAATGGTATTTCAACGATATCAGAGTAACTCTTATTTAGCTTTCCCTCTTTATCTTTTACCTGAATGGTCATAATCACTTCAAGCTTACTATTCGCAAATAAACTAAATTGATTTTGAAACTCTTTAACATAATTGTTATAGGTAGGATAATTTATTTTCAAATCTTCATTGATTTGAATCATACCTTGCTTTGTACCACGAACTTCATCTACTAAAGTCTCATCTTTTTTATAGATTAAATCTCCTTCTTCATTATTGTATATTTTAACTCTAGAAATGACATTATAACTATATTCTAAATCAATCTTCTTATCAACCACCAAGGAATAGTTATAGTTTAAATCAATGTAATTAATTAGATTAGAGATATAATCCATATCTTGTACATATTCATCTTCGTAATAATCATTATTTTTTAAATAGACTCTATAATCTAAATCATTCTCTTCTGTATAAGGAATTGGAGTTGTAGAATTTGCTCCAAATGTATAAATACTTAAAATAACTGAAAATCCAAATCCAATAAAAGCTAGGAAAAACCACTTCACTGTTTTCCTATTCATTGCATTTAATTGTGACATATGTTTTCCCATGGCGATACCTCCTTTTTATTTACTTAAATGATTCATTTAACCATACAGTTGGTAATCCTAAATATTTTATTTTAAGTCTTGTAATGCCAATGACTTCATCCGTGGATACCAAATGATTATCTGCCGTTTTATTATAATCACCCTGTGTTTCAAAATAAACTGACTCATCTTCCTTTATAATTTTTTTAATCACTCGATGAACTACAATCTTACCATCATAATTGAAAGCTAGAATAGACCCTTCCGAGATTCTAGATATATTTTTTGTTTTCTCAATAATTAGAATATCTCCTTTATCTATGGTTGGACTCATAGACATAGAACCGATAGTAAGTGCAAAATATTTGAAATAACCACTAACAAGTCCAACCATTAATAAAAGAAAAAGAGTAGGAACAATCCAAAGTTTACGAATCATAGGATTTCTTCTTACTTTAACTTCTCTTCGATCTTGAAATTGCTGATACAAGATATATAAAATTAAAATTGGAAAAACAATTTTTATAACAGATGAAAAATAGTCATTGTAATTTGGAATAATCGGTACAAAGTAGAGATATCCTCTCATAATTATTTTATAAAGAATATTAGAATGATACCCTACTTTTAATGAAAGATAACAAAATAAAATATTTTCAAAAATAATTGGTAAAATAACTAACCCAACGGTTCCAAGTAGTGATTCAAAATTCGAAAAATTACTACTTACTATTTGAGACATGATATCAATAAAAACAAAAAAGAAGTAAAAAAGATAAAGTACCCATGTTTTATTTTTATACCTTTGAAATAATAGGTACCGAATAATTTCTGTTACCATGCTAGTACATAGAACAGATACAAAAAACATAGATGCAGTATCAAAGCTAAAACGAAATATATTTCTTCGAAAACCAAAAAATATTCCAGATAGATAAATAATGAAAAAATAACTTAAAATGCAAATAACTACACTGAATAATAAATCTTTCTGATATCTAAATTTTCTTTTATTGAGTCCTAATATTGGAATTAAAAATAATAAAAATAAAACTAAAATTAGAAAATACAACCATGGATTAGAATATGTTAAATAATTCGCCAAGTATCCAAGCAACACACAAACAATACCAAAAATTAATTTCTGACTATCTTTCATAAAATCACCATCATTTTAAAAACTTCATCACTTCAAAGAAGGAGAATTTTTTTATTTCTAGTATTATTCAGCAACCACAAATGGAATCGTAACTTTTTTAGTTGGGAATGTAATCTGTGTTGCAGGTACACTTGTTGCACTACCGTTAAATTTTAAAGAAACACGCACATAAATAGTTGCACCCTTTGCTAAGGATAATTGAGAACTACTTGTAATTTCCTGCCATGTACTTCCGTTTTTAAATTCTACTTTAAAAGAAGCATTGGCATTCACCCAGACTTGATCATTAGAAGATAAATTTCCTGTATTCCCAACCGTAATCCCTTCACTTCTCGCATTGTAAGTACCATGATTTACGATTTTAAAGTAATAATATGCTTCATCTCCAGGCGCCGCAACTGCCAAATTGATGTTAGATACAGTTAAAGTTCCAATCGAAGGAACACCACTCATAGAAGCAGTTCCAATTTTATGAAATGCATTATTAATAGATAAAGTCTGTAAATCTGCATCCGTTAAAGAAGCAAACTCAACTCTCCATGTAGATGACTCAACAGTTCCCCTTGCATTATCAATATTTAAAGTAGTCGTAAATGCTGCATAACCAATCGATAATCCTAAAATAGCAACGATTAATGCAACAATTGCGATTACCTTTCCTGTTCTTTGTCGCTCCATAAAAAACCTCCTATTTATTATAACTAAGTGTAACAAAACATGCGTATTTAAGCAAGAGAAAGTCAAAAACTTAATTAACTAAATGTAAACAAGAAATTTCAATCATCGAAAAGCTCTTACATTTTTAAAATTATTGATAGTATTTCATTAAATGTTTCGTCTTTTCAGTGTATTGAATAGGTGTAGATACTTGATTATCCAAAGAAATATGAGAATAGTCCAACGGCTGATCTAAGTACTCTTCCAACATAGTATTAAGCCTAGAAGATAGCTCTCTTTTTTTCATCAATTCTTCATACTCTTCTTTGGTATCTGCTAAATAGTAAGGATCGGTAAATAAATCTTCTAAATCTTTCATGACGTTCTCATAATGATTCATATGATTTAATTGAAATTCTAAAGAACGATTTAAGTTTCTGTACTCTAAGGCTTGATGATAGAAATCAAAAGCACAATCTGCAAAATATTTCTTTTTTTTTCTTAATTCCTGATAGCTCAAGTCCTTGAAATCAAAATACTGAGTTTTAGTTTCCTTTTCTATTTTTATCCAATCATAGGCAACTTTAAATTCAAATGCAGCAAAAGAAAATGATGCTATCAAAGATATAGGAATAAGAAAAGCAAATCCTTCAAATAAACCTATAAATCCAAAAGTCAAAAGTGAAAGTGCAACACCAATTCCAAAAAGTGATACCCTTTTTCGACAATGATCTATTTTGCTTTTTAATACTAAGAATGAATCAATACGTTTTTGTATTTGCTCTGCTTCGGATGACTTATTCATTGCTTCATCATATTTTTTCTGATATTTTTTTTGTTTTTTCTTCATATCTAATCTTGCATATTGAAACATTTCAATTTTCCCCCCCCCTGAAAATAATTTTTATTACACTAAATTTCTCCAATATACTCTAGAAGTTTTAAAAACAAACGAATATATTGTCTTGTTAAATTATATTTTGATAGTTTCCGTATCTCGATTCTTTTTTTCTTAAGTGGAAGCTCTGAAAACATAATGTTAGATATTTTTTCTTTTAATACCGTATTAATCTGTAAATCCAATAAAATACTATCAATTTCATCGTTAATTAAACGAACCGCATCAATTTCAATATCATTTCCTTTACAGTTAATCGTAAGTTGCCCAAAAGATGGAACGTTACTTACTTCGATAACAAAATCCGCATCATCCACATAAGAAATTGTTTCTAATTCCGTATCATTGAAGTAAGCCATAATATCACCAGCCTTTTTCGTATTACGGAATCGAATTTTATAATTTCTATAATCTGGTAACACATTTCTAGCGCCATCTGTATTACGAACAATAATTGTATAGTTACTAGGTAAGTAATTATATTCAATCTGTGTCAAAATATATTGATTATCCTTGTACATATCAGAAGTACCATCATCATCATATAATTGGAAAGAATGGCTTTCTCCAGGAAATACATGAATTTCTAAAGTTTCTGGAGTTCCCGTAAAATTAGGTTTTCCACTGTTATCTAATGGAATAATTGCACCCTTCTTCGCAAATACTGGATAATCTTCATCCCGAAAGAATGCTACATATTGCTTATTCCCTGGAAATTTTTTTCCAGTTTTAAAGTCATACCAAACACCTTCTGGTAAATAGAATTTATGAATCGTACGATTAATTAATACATCTTTTTTAGATAAAATAGGAGAAATTAATAATTCTCCAAAGTAATATTCACTCACAAAGTTTTTATCATCATAGACCCAAGATAACTCACGATAAAGTGGTTTAATTAAAGGGATACCATCATGATGATATAAAAATGCTTTAGAATAAATATAAGGAATTAATTGATGTCTTAATTTCAAATAATCATCTACAACTTCTAATGTTCTTGCATTCCATCTCCAAGGTTCTTTTTTATAATATCTACCTGCAGGTGCATGAAACCTAAGAATAGGGCTAAAAGTCGCAAGTTCAATCGAACGAATATAAAGCTCTTCTTCTTCAATCCCACCATAATTTCCTGCAACATCATGACTAATCCAAGAAACTCCCATATTAGATGCAGATTGATTATAAAAAGGAATTTTCTTCAACATATCCCAACCAACGATTGTTTTTCCAGAATAAGTAATTGGTTGCGTATGAGGTGCAATTAATGCACTACGAGCAAGTGTCATATTACGAAATGATGGATTCATTGGATCTTCATTTAATAAAAAACGATTCATTGCCCAAAGTTCATCTAAACCATGTCCAGTTTCTTTATAATCATTCCAAAAAAAGTCAACTCCTAAATCACGAAGTGGTTTGAAAAGTTTCTTAGAAATAGCATCCAATAATGCAGGATTAAAGGGATCAAAGGCAATGACTTTATTATCCATAACGCCAAACATCTCAGCAATTTCAGGATAATGCTCTTCGTGAGGATAAATTCCATCCTTCGGATTATAATGAACTCCAACATGAATATTTTTCTCATGAAGTTCACCAATTAATTTCCCTGGATCTGAAATTAAATCTTTATTAAAGGTATAGCCAGTATCCAATATTTTTTTATCCTCGCTTTGTGGAATATGCCAAGATTTATCAAAAAGCAAAATAGATAATGGAATATTCCTTTTTTCAAATCCATTGACGACTCCTAAAACTTCTTCTGCTGTATAAGGCAAATCACGACTCCACCAATTTCCAAGGGCGTATCTCGGTAACATTGGAGGCATTCCAGTCAATTTAAAATAGTCCTTTAATGCCAAATCAAAATCCTGATTATACATAAATAAATAAATATCGATTCCTGAATGTTCCCGATGAATTAATCGAGAGTTTTCATCATAAATGTAAGAATTACTATCATCAATAGTTGCAAATCCATCTAGGGAGTAAAGACCATTTCTTAGTTGCATATCATTATCAGTACCATCAAGGGAAACAAAAAGTCCTTTATAGTTTTTTACTTCTGGATGTTTATAGTACCATGCATGATCCGTATCATTTAGCTCTACACGTAAATTGGAACTTGGAACAATCTTACCACCGTCAAAGTGTTTTTCCTTACTGTAGGAAAGGGAAAAATATTTTGTCTTGATTACTAAATATTTTTCATCTTGAGTAATTTCAAAATCCACTTTATCAAAATTACGAAATTGTACCCATTGTGTCCTGTTATCATAAAATACTCCATTCGGACTATATTCTAGTCGAATCAATCTTTCAGTAAGGATAGATATACGATAATGTTCTCCACGAATCACACAATCTTCCCGTGTAATTAAATCTTGTTGTTCTTTTATTTTTTCATCAGTAGATACAGTTTCGGTCACAGTAGATGCTACAGTAACCGTATCAAGGAGAGGTTGTTCTACACTCTCCTGAATGATTTCACCACTCTGAGCAATGGCACTCTGAAATGACACATCCTGAGGTGGAAGAGGGGGTGGTGTGGTCTCAGTGGCTTCTACCTGTGTAACTCCTACCGCTGGAACTACTTCTACATTCGTTCCCTCAATCGTAGTAACAGGAGAAACAGGCACGGGAGTAACAGAATCACCAGAAATAGGTACCTCCGCAGTAACAGGAGCCATGGAAATAGGCGCCTGAGTAACAACAGGCGCAGGGGTAATTTTTACTTGTGGTCCTAGAACTTCAACCTCCGCTTCATTTTCCAATAAAGTAGGATTCGCATCAACCAGACCTGTTTCTAAGGTAGGTGTTGTATTTTCTAAAGTAACTGGTGCAGGAGAAATAGAACTCATCCCCTGATTCTCTTCTATTAAATTATTATCCATAATATCACCCTATGCTTCTATCCTTATATTCTAGAATAATAATATCATAAAATAGACAAAAAAAAAAGAAAAATGACAGGAGTTTTCCTACTCACTTCTCTAACATTTTATTTTTAGACACCGAAACCTTCTAAATCCAAATTATCATCATCCAAATCATAGTCACCATCTTCATCAGTTCCAAGAAATAAATCTACCATAGAAGAAAGAATCGGATGATTTCTTAAAGATTCAAATATTTTATTTTGTTCTTCCTCTGTCATTTGATCAAAACTAGTAGCCCCATTAGTCACTGAAGTATCTATTGTTTGATCGAAAGAATACTCAGTTGTAAGAGAAATTTCAAGCATTTTATCTAAAACGATATCATCTTCTTTTCCACCGAGTGCTATATTTACTTGTTCTTTATAGTGATCGTTATCTTCTACCACCTTTCCATCTAAATTAAGAGTAAAACTAGCCCCATCTCCGACATCAAATGTAAGCTTTAATGTAGAAGAATCATCCTTTTTCTCATAAGTTCCTTGATATGGATAAGTCAAAATAAATCCTGAAATTTTTGTTTGATGATTCTTTTCTTCTGTTTTCATAGTAAAATAGCTATTTTTACTAGCAAGATCTAATATTTTAACTTCATCGACTTGATCATAGTGACAATATTGGATTGCTGTTCCTTCAAAATCAAACTCTTCCATCACAATATTATTAAATCCATAGTAGTAAACATTATAATGAAATAACGTCGTTTCTTTTTCTCTCTTTCCTTGTTTTAACAAAGAAATTAATTCATCAATTTGTGCCTCAATTTCTTTTACACTCTGACCACTACTCATTAAAGTCATTAATTCTTTATCTTCTTTCATAGATGTTAAAATATCAATCCCAACCTGACATAAGTTCTTAGAAGTAACCGCATAACTAATTTTTGTCGTCTTCTTAGTTTTATCACCTAAAGTAACTGTCTCCTTTGACTTCTTGAAATCCTGATCATTCACTCCATCTTTTAAAGCATCAAATACTATATCAATTAATTTTTCTGAATCCACCTTATTTGCATCATGAATCAAGGATACATATTCCATATCCATATAATAATATTGGTCAAATACATCTTTTAATTTTAAATACATTTTGTTATTCATAAGAAGATAATCTAGACTTAATTCATTCTGACCGAATAAAAATTGTAAATTAAAGTTAGATTTTTTTGCTTTAAAGTCATCATTATACAAAACATTAATATCAATATTTTCAATTCCCAACTCTAATATAGAATCCATTTTAAAAGAAATATTTTCTTTTAACTGTACTTGATCATGGGAGGCAATTTTATCTAAGAATTTACTTTTTCTACTAGAAGTTCCTTCTTTTAAAAGTTTACTCCAATTTGAAATACTTTGAAGTACAATCGTTTTTGGACTAGATAACATATAAAATCCGCCCACTAATAGTCCAATAGAAATGACAGAAAGAACTACCGCAAAGATTGCCATATTACGATTTTTCCCACTCTTTTTTAACCCAACTTTACCATCACAAACAGGACATTTCCCATCTACTAAAGAAGAACCACATTTTTCACAACTCATAACTACACTCCTCTACATTTATATTATTATTATAGAATAAATTTTAGAAAAAAGAAATCTTTTTAATATAGGATTTACAAAAGATATGAAAAAATGACATCCCTATTCCTATCAAGACAACTGATTTGATATAATAAAGAAAAGGAAAAAGATTATGAAGAATGAATTTCGTTATACAAACTCAAATAAGCGTTATTATACTTTAGATTATTTCTATAAACAGACGTTTGGAAAAAAAGTGTATAAAATCAGTCTAAATGCGGGATTTACCTGTCCTAATAAAGATGGTAATAAAGGATATGGTGGTTGTATCTACTGTTCAAAACTAGGAAGTGGAGACTTTGCAGGAAATAAAGAAAAAGATTTAGTGACACAATTTCAAGAAGTTAAAAATAAAATGAAAAAGAAATGGAATGATGGATATTATATTGGATATTTTCAAGCAAATACTAATACTTATGCAGAAGTTGAAGTATTGAAACAGAAATATGAACCCATTCTTGCACTAGAAAATGTAATCGGTTTAAGTATCGCAACCAGACCTGATGCCATTCGTGAAGATTGCCTAGAATATTTAACCGACCTAAGTAAAAGAACATACCTGACAATAGAATTAGGACTTCAAACCATTCATGAAAAGACTTCTAAATTTATCAATCGAGGGCACGATTTAAAATGCTTTGAAGAAATGGTAGAAAAACTTAGAAAAAGAAAAATCAATATTGTAGTCCATATTATGAATGGTCTTCCCTATGAAACTAAAGAAATGATGCTTGAGACAGTCAAATACTTAAATCAATTAGATATCCAGGGAATTAAAATCCATATGCTCCATATTCTAAAAAATACAACATTAGAAAAAATCTATCAAAAAGAGCCTTTTCATGTGTTAACAAAAGAAGAATATATTGATATTGTCTGCGACCAATTAGAACAATTACGAGAGGATATTGTAATTCATCGAATCACAGGAGATCCCAAAAAAGAAGATTTAATAGAGCCCCAATGGTTACTTAAAAAGTTTAGTGTCCTAGATGATATTGATAAGGAATTAGAAAAAAGGGGTACATTTCAAGGATTTCAGAAATCCATCTTAAATCGTGTAAGAGAAAGAATTTACCGTTATGTAAAAAGAAATGATTTAGTAATTGATGCAACCATTGGAAACGGAAAAGATACTTTATTATTAGCTAAAATGGTGCCAGTTGGAAAAGTATTTGGCTTTGATATTCAAGAAGAAGCAATCGAAAAGACAAAAATTGAATTAGAAAAAGAAAATCTAACAAACTTTGAATTATTCCAAACAGGTCATGAAAATATGACTAAAGTATTAAAAGATTATCAAAATAAAATCAGTTTGATTGTCTTTAATCTAGGATATTTGCCTGGTGGAAATAAAGAAATTACTACAACCATAGAAACTACAAAAAAGGCACTAAATAGTGCCGAGAAATTACTAAATCAAAAAGGGAAAATTCTAATTATGGTCTATCCTGGTCACAAACAGGGAAAAGAGGAGTCAGACTTTTTAAAAGAGTATATCAAGGATAAAAACTATATAGAATTTCATAATACTAAAAACAAAATTGCTCCCTACCTAATTCAAATCAATAAACAAACAAAAAGAGAATAAATACTATTCCCTTTTATTTGTGTTTCTTAACATTGATATAATAACGTTTCCCCAATCGATACAGTTTTCTGTACCAACGTTTTGTCATAACTCTTCACCATTCATAGTATCGCCCAGAAAAAGAGTTTTATACTTTATTTTTAGGTTCTTTTTTAGCAATCGTTTCAGCAATCACAGTCCCTGCAGTTACTAAATTTTGTAAATCGCTTGGTACAATAATTTTCGTAGATTGCCCGTTCGCAACTTCTACCATTGCTTCATAACTTTTTAGTTTTAAAACAGACTCGTCAGCTCCAGCTTCTTTTAACAAACGAATCCCTTGTGCGGTTGCTTCTTGAATTTTTACAATGGCTTGTGCTTCACCTTCAGCTTCACGAATATGAGTTTCACGTTTCGCGTCTGCTCTTAAAATAGCACTTTCTTTTTCACCTTCAGCGATAAGAATCGCTGCTTTCTTCTCACCTTCTGCTTGAAGAATTTTCTCACGTCTCTCACGTTCAGCTCTCATCTGTTTTTCCATAGCCTCCTGAATATCTCTTGGTGGAATAATGTTTTTAACTTCGACACGGTTTACCTTGATTCCCCAAGGATCGGTTGCTTCATCGAGAATCGCTCTCATTTTAGTATTAATAATATCACGACTGGTTAAAGTTTGATCTAACTCCAAGTCTCCAATAATATTACGTAATGTTGTAGCCGTTAAGTTCTCAATTGCATTGATTGGATTATCTACCCCATATGTATACAATTTTGGATCTGTAATCTGAAAATAAACAACTGTATCAATTTGCATTGTAACATTATCTTTTGTAATCACTGGTTGTGGTGCGAAATCCTTTACAATTTCCTTTAAACTGATATCGCTCGCAACACGATCGATAAATGGAATTACATAATGTAATCCAGTTTGTAGAGTCACATGGTATGACCCTAAACGTTCAATTACCTTTGCTCTTGATTGGGGAATAATTTTTACTCCGAATACAACAATCAATAACAAAATAATTAAAAGAATCCATCCCATAAATTAATCCTCCTCCTTCACTTCACTAACGGATAATTTTACTCCATCTATAGAAAGTATTTCTACTTTACTACCAACATTAATTTTCTTTCTTGATGTAGCAGACCAACGTTTTCCATCGACTTTCACTTCTCCAGGTTCTAGCTTTGTAATTTCTTCAGTTACCACTCCGATTTTTCCAATCACACGATCTAAATTAGTTGGAATAATTTCCCTCGTACGAAGTTTCTTAACAATACTTTTTGTACAAACTAAACTAATGAAACTAACAATCACAAATACAGCAATCTGAATAGTTGGTTCTTCAACGAGTAAACTTGTAACAAAACTTGCAAGAGATCCAATTGCAAACCAAATAGATACTAAATTCACAGTTGTTAATTCAAAAAAGGATAAAGCAACAAATACGATTAACCAAATTCCACTCATAACATCACCTCTAACTAGTTACAGTATACCACAAAACCATGCTTTTTTCCACTATAACATATGTAATTGAAAGAAAAAAAAGAACAAAAGAAAGATCACCTCTTCTTCTGCATTAATTTTTCTACTTAAATTTTACTTAGCTCAGAGAATGGTTCTAAATATAAATTTTTAAACTGATGAAAGGATTCTATCTCCTCACTAGAAGAAACAAACCCATTCTTTGGAACGAGTTCTTCACATCCCAAAACCATTTTTGTTTTAAATTTCGGTTCCTTGGAAGTACTATGGATTTTCTCAAAATAGTTATAATCTCTACCTTCTTCTGAATATGGATCAATCCCCACAAAAAGGTTATCGCATTTTAAAGGAATTTCTGTATAATAATGAAACTGATCACAACTTGTATGAATGATTAATAATCGGTCATCTTCAGAAAATAAAATCGTATTTCCAGTATATTCTCCAATAAAGCCATCCAATAAATCACTCTCTTCATTGGAATCATAAGAACTTTTAGAAGAGTCTAAAGACTTACTATTTCTTCTAAAATTCATAAAATCTTCTTGAATCACAAAGTTTTCATAATCACAAAAAGTACATTGAGAAATAATATCAGGATCACTTGGAACTTCTGTTCTTGCCAAATAATAGGATAAGTTTTTCTTTTGACCCATGATTTTTCCTTGATTTATAGAAATTCCAGTAGTAATTCCATCTACCTAATAAACTTTAACTTCCGTTTCTAAACGTGAATTAAAAATTCTTTCTCGATAAATGGTTGACTCTATTTTTTTAAAACTGTTATTAATAAACTTTAAATCCAAATTCTGTACTACTTCACGGGTCAAATTCCTATTTTGATAAAAGTAAGTTTTATGAGTAATATTACCTGATGCATTTAACCTTAATTGAATACAACCAAATGAATTTCCTTCGTGATCTAAAAGTCTAATTACTTAATCCGTTCCATCCTTACTTGTCATATCCACGAGATTAAAACTAGCGATTCCGTATACACTCGTTTTTTCATATACTACAAAATATTCGTCAAAATCATCGTCTACTTCAATCATATAGTGAATTGGTAGAGAAACTTCTGGTAAAGGAGCCAATTTCCCTTGTGCTTTTTTCGAAAAAATCATTTCTCCCTCAAAATTATTTTCAGAAATAAAATCTGTATCAACTACGGTTTTATCTTTCATTATTCCACCAATACTAAGACTAAATCCATAAGAAACTAAATCCGAAAACATCGATATAAATTCAACTATATCCATACAACCAAAATTCTCCAAAGCATTACATTGATTCTAATATACTATAAATTCTAAAACTAAAGCATATTTTTTTTCTTTAAAATCCAAGCAACTAGTAAGGATAAAGCTAAAGAAAGTATGATAAGTAGTGGAAATGCCCAATCTAATTTTTCAAAGAACCCAAGGGGTACATTCATTCCCATAAAAGAGGAAACCATCGTTGGAATAGATAATACAATAGTAACTCCTGCCAAAAATTTCATAGATACATTCAGATTATTAGAAATAATTGTTGCATAAGAGTCAGTGGTACTTCTTAATATTTCTCGATATAAATTTGCCATTTCAATACACTGTTTATTTTCAACAATTGCATCCTCCAATAGTTCATCATCTTCCTCATAAAAGACAATAAAATTTCCCTTTAAAAACTTTTCTAGCATCATTTCATTTGATTTTAAAGAAGTTGTAATATAAACAAGACTCTTTTCAATACCTAATAAATTAACTAAGTCACGATTACTAGTCGCATGTAACATTTTATTTTCTGAACGTTCAATTTCTTTACTAAGAATTCTTAAATAACGCAAATATAATGTAGCGGTACGATATAAAATTTGAATTGCAAATCTAGTTTTTTTATAAGAGAAAAATTCTTTTACTTTTCCTTGTTTAAAGTCTTTTAATACTTCACATTCTTGTAAAGAAACAGTAACAACATATAAATCTTTAATCATTAAAATAGCAAGAGGACTCGTAGATATATTATTGGTATTTTTCTTTTTTTCACGTACTGGAACATCGACAATGACCATACGAATATCGCTATCATCATCATAATCAATTCTAGGTTGCTCTTCATCATCTAGAATGTATCCAATAAAGCTCGCATCCATATCAAAAGAGTGGGTCAAAAATTCAATATCTTCTAGTGTCGGATTCACAACATCAATCCAACAACCTTTTTTTATTTTCTTTAAGGTATCAAAAGAGCCAGTTTTCATATCTGTATTATAAATTTTTAACATAGAAAATCCCCTCCCACTCATGTTTTTCCTATTATACCAAAACAAGAAAGTGAAATCAATTTTATTTAACTGAATATTTGTTAAATTTATTCTTCCTCATAGTAAAATAAAACCTATCAAATTATATGATATATAGACAAGAAAAAAAGACGATTTCTCGTCTTACTGCAACTCACTAAAATCAATAATTTGACACTTATTTTGTTTTACGGAGCCCCTTTTAAGAGAAGTTTCATCTATCAGTTCTAAACAATAACCTTCCTCATCCTGTAAGGCAATAGAATAAGAATATACAGGATCTTCCATCGTTCCAATATTTTTGGAAATTACGTAAGATTTTTCACTTACCCAAGAGTTTCCATATACACTTTTTTGTCTCTTTTTCTCAAGATCTAAATCTAAAATACGAAAAGGCACACTATCATCCTGATCTACAGGAAACGTTTGTGTGATGGTTAAGTGTTTTCGAACTTCATCAATATAAAATTGCGCAGAAGAAATAAAACTTCCTGTCTTAGAGTCTCCAACATAACGAAGAATCTGAGGAACCATAACAAGCAACACAATGAGTACAACGACTAATAATAATACCATCTGAGCTAAAGTTACCCCTTTTTCATTGGTCATACAAACACCTCTATTATAATTTATATTTCAGTTTCAGTTTACTATTTTTTATATAGAAAGTCAACACTCTCGAAAAAGGATTAACAGAGAAAAAAACTATTCAAAAATAGAAAGTCCTTCCATTTTTTCTTCCTTTAGATATACTGTTAATTGTTCTTTTGAGTCACAAATTGCCAATAAAATATCATTTACTTCTAAATATCCCATTTTCTCTAATCGCTTTAAAAGCCATGCTTCATCTTTTCCAATATTTTTTAAATTCTGTTCCATAATGTTTCCATCAATCACTAAATTACTAACAAGACCTGACTCTGATACTTTCATTTTATGATCACTCGGAGTTGCTGGTAAATATTTGCTTTTGGGAAGAAAACTAATCCTTCCACTCGGTTCCAAAATAGAACAATTTAACTGACTGATATCATAGTACCCATTTTCCCTTGCTGTTTGTAAAAAATCATTAACATCAATTTTTCCTTTTTTTAAATTAGAATAGATAATCTTTCCATCCTTCATTAATACAAGCGGAGTCCCAATAAAGAATCTACGTAATACAATACTTTTTGCAGTAACAAACGAAACTAAGGTCGCAAATAACCCATAAACAACAATAGCTAAAGCCCCATCTAAGTAATTAATAGAGTCATCAACACTTAAACTTGCAGCAATCGAACCAATACTAATTCCAATAATGTAATCAAATAAATTTAATTGACTAATCTGCTTTTTTCCCATTAACTCTGTAATTAAAAATAAAACCACCAAAGAAACTGAACTTCGAATAATTATATCCAATATATTACCCATAGAAATCACCATTTATAGAATGAACCAATAGAAAAAATATATACAAAAAAAAGAACTAGTTCTCAATCCATAAAGCATTTGGAAAGTCCTTTTTCATTTCTTGATAAACAATCTCTGGTCCAAAAATATAAATAGAAGGAAACGTATCTTGTCCTTGGAAATAACGATTATAATTCTTCTCTTTCGAAAGAGAACAAATATCTTGGTAGACGAAATTAAATATTTTAACAAATAAAGTGTTTATCCCCATAAAAGAATAATTTGGAAATAATATAAACGGATGATTTGGATGGATGATTGTTAAAAATTTTAAGATCTCGAATGGTTCACCAGTTGTAAGAACAAGACTATTGATAGGAATTTCAATGGAAGCTTTTTCTAATAAAAGTAAAGACTCAATATAAGCACAGATTTCTTCCTCTGAATAGCTAAAATGCATTACTCTATGATCAATTTCTAATAAAGGTTCAAATAAATGTCGATGTTCTAATAATTTTTCTAAAAATACTTGATTCATAAACTACCTATTTCCTATAAGGTTTTAAAAAATCTTGAGGCTTGGTATTAGAAATTTCAGATAGTAGGGTTTCAATTAAATCAAAATCGTATTCTAATGCCTCTGCTGCAATGATTGTATCGACTTTCTGCTGCCAACCTGGAACATGATAAATTCTTCGAATACTTCTATTTTGTGGATGAAGCATACTCTCTTTCATATTTTCCTTTTGATTACGAATAATATCTAGTAATTCAGTCTTAGTTTTTGGAGCCACTTCTATAAAATCCAAAAGATCCATCGCAATAATTGCTTCATCATAAGCAGGAACGAGACCATTCTTCATTGTACGATAAAATTTTTCAAAAATCACTTTTCCATTTGGATAAATATGTCCACGATACCCATTAAATGTTTGCGCTTCTTCTAGAGTCCATAAATAGTCAGATGCAGAAAAGAAATTAATCTTTTCCTCTAATAATGATTCATGTTTTTCTTCTAATAGTCTTTTAATATCCTCACTAACTACAGACTTTCTAGAGAATACACCACATCCTTTTTCTTTTGCTTCGCCCTTTGGAAAAAGTTCAAAACGCAATTTTACAGCTGTTACAAATTCATCTTTTTTAATTTTTGTTCTTGCATCAATTAAATATTCTCTAAAAATTTGCTTCATATCCATCTCTTGATGATATTTTTCAATGATTTTAGGATATTTTTTAGAATACTCTTGATACATATCTACTAAATATTGATAAGAATTAAATTCCCCAAAAGATGAAAATGAAAAATCATAAGAATGACCCGTCTTTTCTGATAAATACTGAGTAATCGTAAAATAGCAATCTAAATACCCCATAGATAATTTTAACACGGGTTCTGAGTAAGGCATTTTCCCCTCATTCATTTGCAGTAAATTCTCCATTGATTGTAAAGACATGGATAATAAGAAACGATCCTTATTAATATCTTCTAAAATTGGCAAAGTAAGTGACTCATGTAATAACTGAATTAAGTCAAACACATTTTTAGATAAAAATTTTATAAGTTTTCGTTCTTCCCGTACTTCTTCTAATCTAGAAGGTGATATTTTAGAAAAAGATTGATTCATCTTTTTAAAAATATTTAAGAAAAATCCTTCAATGGTTTCACAAGCCTTTTGTTCATTTAATTTTAACTTGGAAAGATCTGTCGTAAGATCCTCAGAATTAGAATCAAGTGTGTTCAATTCAGCCATCGCTTGTGATGTAATAATCTCATTAATATTCATTTTATATTTGCATACAAAGTAGGAAATTAAAAATGGAAAAAATTCATGATAAGAATGATGAAAATGAAAAGACCCATCTTTCTGTTTAGAAACTGCGATAGGAACAGAATAATTATCTAAGCTAGAAATAACACAACGAAAAAGAGGAGAATAAGATAACAACCGATTCGCTAAATCTTCTCGTAAGTCCTCATAAACTTGCTTTTGTTGATATTTTTTAGAAAATAAACTAGGAAGTGATTGATCCTTAAAAATCAATTCAGACGTATAAGTAACTCCTAGTCTTTTGACATCATCCAAAGATAATAATTCATCTAATGTTTGAAATTTCATAATAACCCCCCTAAAATGTGCTTAGTATACAACAAATAAAGAAAAATTGCAAATTCTACCAAGAAAATCATGAAAAATCAAAAAGATAAGCAACAATAAAAGTAAGAATAAAAAGCCTGCCACAAATAAAAACATAGGCATTGAACTCATTTTTTAAAACATCATCACTAGGATGATTTGGATTATAAAAAATCAAATATTTTCTATTCTTCACTCCAAATGCTAAGTCACCTTTATAAGTAACTCAACTTAAAATCTCATATTGTTTAGCATCAACTGTATAGACAATAGAAGGATTGCTTTTAACACCCATTTTATCTAAAAAAAACAAACATGAAATGGCTATCTTCACAGACTCCTATGGTTGTCTTAACATTTTTAACATATCTTTTAGTTGTATATATTTCTTAAATATATAACAAAATCAAAAGCAAAAAATAAAAGAGCACACGCTACCATACAAAATTTTTACTCCATATCCAGAAAGTTTGGTCTCTTAGGAAGACCTGGCATCGTAATGATGCGATTTAGTAAAACAATAATCATTTGGCTTCCTGTTTGAACCACGATATCACGAACAGAAATTGAATAGTCTTTTGGATACCCAAGTTTCTCTTTATCATCACTAATAGAATATGGAGTTTTGGCCATACAAATAGGAAAATGTTCAATGCCAAGGGATTCAATTTTTTCTAACTGTTCTTTTGCCTTTTCTGAATAGATAACGGAAGAAGCTGCATAAACCTTTTTCGCAATAAATTCAATCTTATTAGAGACACTGATAGAAGAAGAGTAAAGTGGTTGGTAATTAGAAGAGTCAAAATTTTTTAAAATATATTGGGCAAGGGAAACACTTCCTTTTCCACCTTCAGAAAAAGAATTGGTAAGAATAGAAGAAACCCGAAGAGATTTACAATACGATTGTAAAGTTTGAAGTTCTTCTTCTGTATCATCAGAAAAACGATTAATCGCAACACAAAATGGGACATGATATTGTCTTAGATGATCAATATGAGCATGTAAATTTTCAATTCCGCTATGTCTTAGTGCACGAACTGTTGCAACTAAAACAATGAATGAAGGGCGAAGTCCTGAAGTAGGACACTTAATATTTAAAAACTTTTCTGCCCCTAAATCACTACCAAAACCAGCTTCTGTCACTACATAATCCGAAAGACTCATAGCTGTCTTAGTGGCAAGAATGCTATTACACCCATGAGCAATATTCGCAAAAGGGCCCCCATGCACTAGTACTGGATTTTCTTCTAAAGATTGTACTAGATTTGGATGAAAGGCATCTTTTAAAAGAAGTGCCATTGCTCCATCCACTTTTAAATCCTTTGCATAAATTGCTTTTTTAGAAAAAGTATATCCAATCAATATATTTCCAAGACGCTTCCGTAAATCAGAAAAATCAGTAGAAAGACAAAAAATAGCCATCACTTCACTCGCTGCCGTAATATTAAAAGTATCTCTTAAAGTGCGGTCATTCATATCTAAACATCGTTTAACCATAATGGTAGAAGGATCAATTTCTAATTCATTTCCTTGAAAAATATGATTATCGATAGCGGCACATAACAAATTATTAGCAGAAGTAATCGCATGAAAGTCTCCTGTAAAATGTAAATTAATATCATCTTCTGGAACAATACTTGCCTTACCCCCTCCTGTTGCACCTCCTTTTAATCCAAAAACAGGTCCTAAAGAAGGTTCTCTTAAAACAGCCATACTAGATAATCCTAATCTAGAAAATGCATCATTTAATCCAATCGTAACAGTAGTCTTTCCTTCACCATAAGGAGTAGGATTAATGGCAGTTACTAAAATTAGATGACTATTCAAAAAATTATTAGGTTCTCTTAATATTTTAGCCTTATCAGTTCCATAACAAACAAATTCATTTTCTCTTAAACCAAGCTCACTCGCTAGTAATTCTATCCTTTTCATCTAATCACCCTTTCGATTCATTATAAATGGTAAAAGAAGAACCATCAGAAGAAAAAATACAATTCCCATGATGATACCACCTAATACTAAAATATCACGAATCCACAGTAAAAGAAAGTAAAGAAAAAATTTTATAAAAAACAAAGAAAACACCCAAATACGAATAGAGGAAAGGTATTTAAAACTATAAGAGTAAAGAAAAGATAAATTAGAAATATTTCCACGAGTCAAAATAAAATCACCCTTACTTTGATTTTTAGATACAAGTACTTTAATATCGACAGGATAGTTACATTCTTCATCACTAATATAAGCTTGTGGTAATCCATAAATATCTTTTAAATATTGAATCCAAAACATCCTATCTTTATAAGTTAATTCAGAATAACAATCATATATACCAAGAGTATTAGAAACAGTTCTAGTAACCGTTTCATTATCCCGAGAAAAAGTAACAAAATGAGCATGCCCCATTTTACGAATATCAAAAAGAGAATCTTTAATGGATAAGTCTACTTGATCCGATAAAGTAACAACACCCAAAAACTTACTATTCTTAGCAACATATAAATTCGTACCAATCACCAATTCTTTTTCTATAGTAGTACCATTTTCTAACATAAATTGATAATTTCCTACTAAATATCGATTTCGATGAACAATAGCCAAAACACCATTTGAAAACTGCTTAAATTCCTGAATTAAGGAAACATCTACTATAACCTTATTCTTACAATAATCATGAATACAAGAAGCAATTCGATTCGTAGAATAATACTCTGCATAAGATAATACTTCTAGTAACTTCTTTTCATTACGAGTAGAAACATCTACTACCTTGAATATACCAAGAGTAAGAACTCCTGTTTTTGTAAAAATAAAATTTTTCAACTTGGAAAATTGAAGTAATTTTTTTCTCCTTAAAACATAAATACCTTTTTTTCTTAAACACATAACATGAAGCTGACCAACAATTGAATAAATAGGATCCAAATCTATAAAGGTAATCATTAAAATCATAAATCCATATTCTAACGCATGAAAACGAAATTGATATCGAGCCAAAAAGAAAAATACAAATAAAAGAACCACTTGAATCAAAAATAAAACCCATTTAGGAAATATCGTCCTCATAAAATTAAACTTTCTATGTTTTAGGAAATCACACATATATTTAAAAAATAAACTTTCTTCAAAAGGTGATGTAACAGATACTAAAAGTTCACGATCTAGATTAACACTTCCAGAGAGAATGGCATCTCCTTTCCTTAAAGAATGAATTTCATCTACCCCAAGAATTTTCTTTAAATTAATCCTACTGATTCCCTTAGTGATTGTACCCTCTAAATAACAAGTTTGATCCTTTCCAATCACAATGATATCCCCTATTTTAATATCAGAAATATTTTTCTTTTGTTTTAATTTTCCAACTAAAACCTCGACTTCTACACCATTTCCTAACGAAGCACAATACTTTTTATAAAAAATGGATTGAAGTAAAGAAAAAGCATAAGATAAAGACATAAAAACAAAAATCAGTAAATACCCAGAAATAGGTAAATCAATCAAAAGGCATCCGAGTGAAAGAAATACAAATAAAAGAAAATTCCACGTAATATTTCTAGGCATAAGAAACGGAATTAAGAGTAAAAGAAGATAGGAAACAGCAAAAAGATACGAAGAGTGAATCATATAAGAAAAAAGAAAACAAAGAAAAGAACTAATCAAAAAAATTCCCTTTTTCACGAAATCCCCCCTTTCGTGCATTTGTAAGTGTTATTCTACCAAAACTAATAAAATTTGTAAACAAATTGATCCGTATTTTCGTATTTATCTAATTGGAAGGTTCTTTAAAATTTATGAAAAAAAGAAAGAGTGAAAATTCACTCTTCAGACTGTTGACAAATAGGTAAAAGAAATTACTTATTTGTCTTTTTTATGTA
>CAJTXV010000023.1 GCA_910584255.1 uncultured Bacilli bacterium | reverse complement strand
GATATTCCTTCGATTTTAAGAACATTGAAAACCTTCTCTTTAATGTTATCCTAGCCATTTAAACATTTGCGTAAAATTTTTTTATGCGATTGCCTTATATTCTAAGTAACTTTTTATAAATTCTCAAATGTCTTTATAACCTTTATTTTCATAGTTAAGGGCACTTTATTTTTTGAAGATATTTGCATATATTTTTATAACTACTTATATTTTCGCTTGCAAAAGTAGTAAATTAGTAGTAAAAAAATCTTATAATCTTATATATACCTTAAATTAAAGTTTTTTTAATAGAATTTAATATTTTTATCAAAAATGAGTTACTATTAGATAAGTCAAAACAAAATACTACTGAATACAAAACCAATATAAACAAATTGAATCTACTATGAGAAAAGTTCATTTTCTATTTTAATTAATTTTAAATGATAAATTTTAATTTTGAAATTATTTTAAATCAGAGAACAGTGATAGAACACGATGACGTTTTAATAAATTTAAAAACCATCTACTTTGTTCAACAGATTTTTAAAATAAGAAATCTATTTTTAAAAGCTCAAAATTACTATACACTCCATTTTTTGTTTCTTTACACATTTCTTATTTTATTCAAATAATTTTATTTTTATATACTCCTTTTATTATAAGAATATAATTATTTCCCGGGAAATTTTTTCTATACATAAAATGACGCTTTTTGCTTACGAATTTTACACATTATTATTAAAATAAGACAAATTTCAAAAAACGTTATTTTTCTTCATTTTACAACGCTATTAACCTAGTAAGGCTTGTTTTAAAAGCATATAAATACTAAGATTTACTAAAAAGTTATCCACTTTTACTATACATTTATAAAAATTTAAATATTTTAGACATTTTTACTTAACAAACGCAAAAAATTAGAGAAATTCCCCATTTTGAAAAAAAATAGCTCCTGTTTCCATAAAAAACAAGAACTTTCATTAGTCATTATTTGACATAGTATAAATACAATTTACATTTATTTGTATTACTCATTAGATGGAATATGATATAGAAATATTAATGATTTATCCTACTTTGTAATGATAATTTCAATATCTTTACTTTGACCACTAGCACTATTTAAAGAAAAACTTCCGTATAGTCAATACTTTAAATTATTTTTATCTAAAATGCATTTTACTTCATCAATTTCATATATTATAAATTCATGATAATCGTAGTAACTGTGATTATCAATAACATATTGAATATTGGTATATTCTTTAAATTCATGGACATCAAAAGTCCATTTCATGATTCTTTTATAGTCTTTTAAAACATTATCATAATAATCAGCTCATTTTCTACTGATATTCAATAATATCCCAATACTTATAAGAGTTATCAATAAGCTAGATCCACCATAAGATAAAAATGGTAAAGTTACTCCTGTGACAGGTATCAGTCCAATAACCACCATCAAATTCATAACCGTTTGAATTAGAATCTGAAAAATCATTCCAAACGCTAAATACTTTGAAAAATTATCTGGTGCCTTTAGAGCAATTTGAATCCCACGATATAAAACAATTAAAAATAAGAAACTAACAATTAATACCCCTAATACTCCGAATTCCTCACTAATCACAGAAAAAATAAAATCTGTTTGTGGCTCTGGTAAATAAAATTGTTTTTGTCTTGAATTTAGAAATCCTTGTCCTAGTAGTCCTCCAGGTCCAATCGCATATAAACTTTGAATAATTTGAAATCCTGTTCCTAATGGATCTTTCCACGGGTTCAAAAAGGATACAATCCGGTCCATTCTGTAAGGTGCGATTGCAATTAAACCAACAATTCCAAATACACCAATTCCACCGAGTACTAAGAAAAAGCGAATATTGACTCCTGCAATAAACATCATTGCTAAAATGCTTACTACAATAATCATTCCAGTACCAAAATCGGGTTGTAACATAATTAAACCAAAAATCAAAAACAATATTCCAAGAATAGGAAGAATCCCCCTCTTGATTTCTTTTAAATATTTCTCATTTTTAGTAAGATACTTGGCAGTAAAAATAATAAGCCCCAGTTTTGCAAATTCACTCGGCTGCACCCCAAAGGAACCGATACCAAACCAACTTTGACTTCCATTTCGGATCGTACCAATCCCAGGAATTAGTACAAGTACTAATAATAAAAGACAAATCCCTAAAATCAAATTTGTCTTTTTATAATATAATCGATAATCAACTTTTGCAACTGCTAATAGTAATACAATTCCTATTCCAATAAATAATGCTTGTTGTTTCACGTATTTAAAGCTATCGTGAAACTTATACTCTGCCCAAATAGAGGAAGCAGAATAAATCATTACGAGTCCAAATAGTATTAAGATAAGTACAGCAATAAAAAGAACAAAATCAAATTTTCTACTTTTCATTCCTAACCCACTTTCCTAAATTTTCACTATAACCATACTCCGAAGAAAATACCACTCATCGCTAGTACTAAACCAAATGTCCAGAATAATTTAACAATATCTCTTTCTTCCCATCCTAATTTTTCAAAATGATGGTGAATTGGCGACATTAAGAATAATTTCTTTTTAAATAGATGCAACCAAATCACTTGAAGAATTACACTTAAAGTTTCAAGAATAAATACCCCTGCAACCATAGCCAATGTTACTTCACGATGCGTAAGAATGGCAATCGCCGCCATTACACCACCGAGAGCTAAACTACCAGTATCTCCCATAATCACTTTCGCTGGAAATGTATTATAAACTAAAAATCCCAAAAGAGCACCTACCAGAATAAATGTAAAAATTCCCATATCTTGAAAACCAACTACCATAGAAATTAAACTGAATGCAATAAACGCAATTGCAGAAAGACCACCTGCTAAGCCATCGAGACCATCCGTTAAATTGACTGCATTCGAAGCCCCAACTAGTAAAAATAAAATAAACAATCCATAAATCCATCCCATCTCAATATGAATTCCTAATGTTCCGACAATTAAAGCAGTCTGCCCACCATGTTTCATATACATAAAGAAAAAAATAAGTGCAATTACAATTTGACCAAATAGTTTTTGAAACTCAGTTAGCCCCTCGTTATCATGCCTTTTAATACTTAAATAATCATCGAGAAATCCAATAATTGCATATCCAATAAAAACAATTAAAACGATACCCAAATTAGAAGTATAATCCATTTTATTAGTTAATAGAAGAAAAAAAGTTGCAAGCAAGGTCGGAAGAATAAAAATAAATCCTCCCATCGTTGGAGTTCCTTCCTTCTTTCGGTGATTTTCGCCAACATAAATACTAATTCTCTGTCCTATTTTTAACTGTTTTAAGAGTGGAATCAGAACAAATCCTAATACAACGGATCCAAAGAAACCAATCATAATTGCAAACATCGACTTTGTTAATAACAACATATTGTTCACTAGAATCACTCCTCGTATATCTACATAGTTCATTATACTATAAAATTATATAATTTATTTGATACTTAAAAAAATTATACATAACTTTACATCGATACACTTTATTAAACTATATGTGATTCCTACTTTATATATACGATAAAGTAAGAAAAGGAGATTCCATATACATTTTAAAATCTACTTTTCTATTGCCTATATTGTAATCAAAAAAATGATTACGTAATTAGTCGCTTTTTTTACTTTCTGAATTGGTACTATATTTTCATTGCTCTCTCTAGGCGTAATCTTAGTAATTGGTTCAAAACACTTTCCTTCAATTTGTGGAATTGGATTATACCGAATAAATATTCCATTGATGATTCCAATGATTGAATCCTCATCCTTTGTATCAAATAAACCTGTTCCAACTAGGCAAGGAACAAATCTTTCTAGTCTTTCTCGCAAACCTGTAGAGAATAGAATCACCATTTTTTCCTCATTATATTCCTTTAATAAATTTGTAATATACTCCATCATATCATTTTGACTATACACATAAAAATTATCATCCAAAAATTGCATAACCTGTGGAAATAGAAAGCCAACTTTTGCCTCATAATAGTGTAGAATTGACTCAATATAATCCTCATAAAACATCAAATCTTCAGCCAAACCAAGAATGTCATTGAATAGTGAGATTGTATCTTCAGGATTAGAATTTTTTAATACTGTTAATATTCCTCTCAGCAAATCTAAATCATTAGTTTCTGCAAAACAATTTTCCAATCTTCATCTAAATCGTCTCTTTGTTCCACGATTTTTGCAAATTAAATTCTTAATTTTAGAACTTCGTTCATTTCTACTAAATCATAGTATGTTTCTGATATTAATTCGATTCCTTATTCTGAACTTATTTCTCTTCCAACACTTCCAACACTAGAAATCATACTTTCCATTTCCTTGAGTTGGTTCCAACTTTCTATTTTGACATCTTCTTTTATCCCATAATTTGCAGTAGCTTCATCAAACATCGTGTTACTTCTTCTATTAACTAATTTTGAAATTTCACCTAAATAATCTAAATGTAGAGAACTCCCGTCATTATTAGATTTTTCTTCCCCGATATTTTCCATATTCAGCATTTTTTCATCTTTTTCCATCTTGTACCTCATTTTCTTTAATTGTTATACACTATATGGTTTAATATGGAAACAAAAAAAACATCGTTTGATGCTTTATAAAATAACAGAAATTAATAATAATATAAATCCTATAATCAATCCACTACTAGTTGCACCCTTGTATTTACAGTGCCTAACTTTAGGAAGTAATTCCATCATAGAAATATATATTAACATTCCAAGAGTCATAGATAGTGAAGCCACTTCAATCAAATGAATCACCTCATGAATATGAAATACACTTATGATAAATCCACCTACAAATGTAGATAAGGATACTCCTAAAATGATAAGAATCGTCTTCCTTTTACTTTTATTATATTGATAAAAAGTGGAAGCAATCACCATTCCAAGAGGAATATTATGTAAACCCACACCTAATCCTGCCATAATTCCAGCATGTGAATCCGCATTGTATAAAGTATAAATTGCAATTCCCTCTACAATATTATGAATCACTAAAGCAATACTAGAAACAAGTCCAATATGATTTAAATTTCGGTCATTATCTCCTTCTGCTGTTAAATCATTTTCATGATCTGGAATAAAGTGATCTAAGACTTTTAAAAGAAAGAATCCAATTCCTGCTCCAGAAATTAAAATCAAAAAATTCATCAATATATTTCCCGTATCCACTACCTCATAAGATTCTGGAATAATATCAAAAACTACTAACATTAAAATCACACTAAACGCCATTGCAATTGAAAATTCTATAAATTTTTCATTATTCTTAAAGATAAATACAATAAGAGCCCCAATTACAATAAAGAATCCAAGTAATAGTGTGAGTATTAGTCCATTCATTTTTATCTCTCCTCTATTTCCATAATGTATATACGATAACGATAATTCCTAAAAGTACACGATACCACATAAATAATTTAAAATCATGTTTTTTAATATACTTTAGTAAAAACTCAATACAAAGTAATCCCGACATAAAGGCAACAGCAATTCCAATCACAAAAATAGATAAATTCGCACGAATTGCACTCATGGTTGCTTCATCAAAAATACTAAGCACCACCGCCCCAAAAACTACAGGTGCAGATAGATAAAAAGAAAATTTAGCTGCCTCTTCCCTTTTGATTTTTAATCCACGTGCCGCTGCAATTGTCGTTCCACTGCGAGAAAATCCTGGAATGAGAGCAAACACTTGACTGCATCCTATTAAAAGCGCATCCTTGATTCCCATATCTTTAAAGTTCTTCGATTGTTTAGAAAACCTATCTGCTACATAAATAAGAACTCCCATAACAATTAAGGCAGATGCAATTAAAATAAAATTTCCACGAATCGCATCTTCAATTACATCTTCAAATAATACACCGACAATTGCTGCAGGAATCGTTGCAACTACAATATACCAAAACATTTTCCCTTCTTGTGTCTTGGTACCCTTAGTAATTCCATTTAGTACCATAGAGAAAAAATCTTGAAAGAAATAAATAGCAATGGCAAGTAAAGTTCCAAAATGAAGTGCAATATCAAAAGCAAGAGCTAAATCACCAGTAATTACGGAAGAACCGATGCCAAATAAATCTCTAAAAATAATTAAATGTGCACTAGAAGAAATCGGCAAAAACTCTGCAATTCCTTGGATAATAGCTAAAAATATAACCTCAATCATTATGCTCTCCTCCCAATTTATAACCGATAAATGCCCCAATTCCAAGAAATACAATTCCAAGCAAAACTTGTGGTACAGAAAAAGTAATATCACCAATTTCATGATATACAGAAACAGGAATCGCAATAATACTAGAAATAATAAATCCTAAAACTCCAAAATAAGTTTTCGTTTCATATTTATGAAGTAAAAATTCAATTAGTTTTGAAATTAAAACAATTCCAAGTAACACTCCAAGTCCAAAAAATCCTAAAATCAAAAAATTTGGAAATAAATTATTAAGTTTTGTGAAATCCTTAATTGTATTTACTACTGGCAAATAATATCCAAGTAGCATTAACACTAAAGAACCGCTGACTCCTGGAATAATCATAGTAGCTGCAGTAACCATTCCAACGACAAATAACAAAACATATCCTAGAGTAGAAACATTTTCTAAATTGGCAGTTCCAAGACCACTTCCAAATATTTCTTCAGAAAAAGCAAGAATCATTACGAAAGAAAATGTAATCAAAGCAATCACATAACTTGAAATTTCTTTTTTCTCTTTCTTATCCTTAACAAACCCTGATAACATAGGAATTCCTCCAAGAACTAGTCCCATAAAAAACAAAGTAGTTGGAATTGGATAATGTTCAAAACTACTAGAAATCACATTGCTCATACTAACAATCGCAAGCACCATTCCCACTAATATTGGAATTAAGAATTTTAAATTCTCTTTTAATTTTTCAAAAAAGTGACTAATGGCACCAATAAATTGCTCATAAATTCCTAAAGTTAAAGCAAGGGTTCCTCCACTCACTCCCGGAATAATATTTGCAATTCCCATAATAAATCCTTTTATTACTAAAATCAATGATTTCATATTCACACTTCCTATCATCTATATCATTATAACATAGTTTAGTTTAATATATTATTTTTTTTGGTTATTTATCCAAAAAAAGAAAACAAAAGGAAGAATACCTCCTCCCTAATAAATTAACTCCATTAACACTGGTACAATTTGTTTTTTTCTAGAAACCCAGCCATCTACATAGTATCCTTGTGGAACTCCATCCATTTCAAAGATTGCTTCTACTAACTCAGTGGCCCTGTCACTATATAAAACGTAAGAACCATTTTTCATAATATCCGTAACGATTAAAAGAACAAAACGGTATTCTTTATCTGAAGCCATTTGATTAATAATTTGAAGATAATTTTCTTTTTTCTCAAGAATCTCTTCAAAATTTAAAGTGAATACTTGACTAACAGCAAATTTAATTTCCTCTTTCTGGAATACTTTTATATCTGTATTTACAATTTCTTCTTCGGTTTTATCTTGTAAAGATGTTCCTGCTTTAAACATTTCAAGAGCATATTTATGAGCATCAACACCGACAATTTTTTCTAAATCTGCAACTACTTCTCGGTCTAAATCTGTAGTAGTTGGAGAAGTAAGGGCAGTAGTATCTGATAAAATACCAGAAAGCATCAATCCTGCAATTTGTTTTGGAATTTCAATATGATTTTCCTGATACAATTTATGAATAATCGTGTTCGTACAACCAACTGTCATAATACGAAAATCAATTGGATTATTGGTCGAGATACTTCCTAACTTATGATGATCGACAATCTCAATAATTTCAGCTTCATCTAAGCCCTCTACACTTTGTTCTATTTCATTATGATCAACTAAAATTACTTTCTTTCGATTCTTTTCTGCAATTTCTGTAATACGAATTAAACCTTTACAAATATTATTTTTTCCAATAATCGGATAGTTGTTGTGTTTTAATTTGGCAGTTTTCGTTAAAAAGTCATCATAATAATAATCTTCATTAAATGTATAGGGTCGAATATTTTCATTGAGTGTTCGAATATAGTTACTTAATCCAATAATCTTTGCAGTATGGAAGGTACTTTTAGAAGTACGAATAATATTGACATGGTTTTTTCTAGCAATTTCTAAATGTTCTTCCTTAATTGTTCCATCACCTACCAAGATAATTAACTTAACACCACTTTCCACTGCATATTCGATAATACTATGACGATCTCCAACAATTAAAATATCATCTCCTTTTAATTGAAATGTATTAAGTATCGTCGTACTACGGTAAGCTACTGCCATAATCGTTCCAAAGATTTCTGAATCGAATTTCAAAACCTCTGTTCCTTCTAAAACATGTAAAATATTATCATAAGAAGTTTCTAATGTATCCAAATCCCCTCGAATTAGACTATTAATAATCCCCTTAACTGTAATTAGTCCCATGAACTGTTGTTCATCATCTACTAAAGGAACACCCGTAATTGCCTTTTCAGTCATATAATCATACGTATCTTTAATAGAGGTTCTTTCATTCAAAAAATAATCTTTATGATAGTTTAAATCCCTTAATTGTAGCTTGACATCATCCAATAATTTTGGCGTTTCCACATGAAAATAATCAAGTACAAATTTTGTTTCATTTGATAAGTCGCCTAAAACTCTAGGTTCTGTATTCATCCCTAACTGATTTTTTAAATATGAAAGAGAAATGGCACTCGTTACAGAATCTGTATCTGGTTTTTGGTGACCAAAAATATATGTTTTCTCCATTTATTTCATCCCCTTAAACTTTCTCCATTATATAACAATACACCTAAAAAAGCAATTTATTTAAATATTATTCTTCACTACTAAGAAACAAAATATTTTTGTAAACAAATTTCCAAAAATCTTCCAAATCTTGCGATTTGGTATTTCTGCTTCATTGGATAATTCTACCCTTCACAGACCAGTTTCCGACCGTCACAGCCGTATTTTTGTTTTTTGTTATTCATCTCTCTTAATTTGCATATTTCTCTTTATAGTATATTTCTATTTCTTTTTCTAATATATTTAAACTTGCATTGATATCTCGGTCATTCTCATTCTTACAGTTTTTACATACCCATTTTCTTATATTTAAGTTCTTTACTTCTTCATTCTTTTCATAACAATGATTACATATCTAACTACTTGCATAATATTTTGGTACTTTGATGTGTCTTTTTCCTTCCCATCTACACTTGTATTCTAACTGTCGAATAATTTCTCCTAAGGAACTATCACTTAAATACTTAGCTTAGATAATTTATTATTTTTTTCTTCCATCTAACTTTTTTAGATTTCTGTAACCTCCTATTTTGATTTCATCTAACTTAGGCAATTGAATCGTCTAGTTTTCTAAATCTATTTTAATATACTCACAATGATTTCCTTTATATACACTTCTAATACAATTCGTTCTATGCGAATTATAAGCATTCTTCTTTTTAAATTTAGAATAATTATTTTGTTGACTAAAAAATCTTTTAAAAGCATCATCTAAATCGAATATGGAAGTTCTTAAAGCACAACACATATCTCTTAAAGAATAATTCTTCTTATCATTTTCATATATTTTGGTTTAACTTTTCCCTCTGTTTAGGAGTTGGATATAATCTAAATTTGTAATCTTTTATCATGAACGTATTCCCTATTAAGTCCATTATATAAAACAAACATATGTATATCAATTCTTTTTTTTCAAAAAATTACGATTTTAGAAGAACTTTCCTTATATACAAAAAAAGTAGAACTCCTCTACTTCTCAATAAATATCTTTCTAGTAACAAAATTCCAAACCATAACGATGAACGTTGCAACCAATTTGGTAAGCATGTAATAGATGTGTAATAAATCGGATCCCGCATACATAACAACTTGATTAATTAAAAGCCCAATCACACTTAAAATCACAAAGACAAATACTTCCCTTGAAGTCTGCTTTTTTGTGACATCAAATACCCAGTAAATACTCAATATATAATTAAATATTAAAGAAACAATAAATGAGATAACTGAGGAAATTAAGTAATGAATCCCAACAAATTCTGTCAAAAGATAAAGAACAGAATAATCAATCAAAAAAGCTCCTCCACCTACAACACCAAATTTTAAAATTTGTCTTACTAATTTTTCATGCTTTTTCAGTAATTCTTTCACATTTTTATTCCTTTCTCGTTAAGTTTGTCATCATCAATTCGTACAATTGATGATGTTTTTTAACAATGACTTCTAAAATAATTCCCGTAATCCAAAGAAGAAGTGCAACTACTAAGAAGATACCAGATACAATTAAACTTGGAAATCTTGGTACAAGTCCTGTCTCAAAGTATTCTAAAAACACAGGTACTCCTAAAATTAATGAAATTAGTAGGAAGATACTCGCAAATATTCCAAAAAAGATTCCAGGCTTGTACTCTTTAAAAAGAGTAGCAATTGTCTTTAAGACTTTAAATCCATCTTTATAAGTATTTAACTTAGAAACGCTGCCCACTGGACGATCACGATAAGTAACAGGAATTTCTACTAGTTTAAAGTTCTTATCTACTGCATGAATCGTCATTTCTGTTTCTATTTCAAATCCCTTTGAAAGTACAGGAAAGCCTTTAACAAAATTGTAACTAAATGCACGATAACCAGTCATTATATCATGAATATTATTTTTAAATAATTTATTAATAGAAAAACGAACAATCTTATTTCCAAAATTATGAAATGGACGCTTATTTTCTGTAAAATAAGTACTAGAGAGTCGGTCCCCTACCACCATATCTGCTTTTCCCTCTAATACATAATTACACATTTCTCTCGCATTTTCGGAAGGATAAGTATCATCTCCATCAATCATTAAATAACAGTCCGCATCGATATCTCGAAACATGCTCCGAATTACATTTCCTTTTCCTTGACGATATTCGTAACGAACAATAGCTCCTGCCTTTTTACTAATTTCATCTGTATGATCGGTTGAGTTATTATCATACACATAAATTTCAGCTTCTGGAAGCGCCTTCTTATAATCCTTGATCACCTTTTCAATTGTAAGACTTTCGTTATAACAAGGGATCAATATCGCTATTTTATTTTGATTTTTTTTCATGAGTATCCTCCTTTGCTTTTAATATTGCCTGAATTGCCACTAATAAAAATGGTAATCCAAATAAATATGGCATTGCATAACGGAAATAACAATTAACAGGAGATGCAACACAAATAAGTAAAGATGCCAAAGATGGTGCTAAAACAATTAAAAGTTCCCTTTTCTTATACTTTGTTACTAAATAACAAAGAAAGAATAATATCCAACTGCATATACCTACATTACTAAGTAGTCCTAGTCCTGGAATGTATGGAAAACTTACTCCATAGCTTGATAAGCCTTTTCTTAGAGAAGATAAAGAATTATAATGATAATCCACTAAATCATTTTGAGTAATACGATCATCATATTTATAATAAACATACCATCTAGTGGAATTCGGATAAAAATATCCATATACATTATTCATTGTTGCTTCTATATAAGTATCTGGATGTTTCAATAATCCTTGAAACCAAATCTGAAAGTAATCCTTCAAATCATCAGAAGTTGTTTCTTTTTTAAATTCATTTTTCACAGGATCTGCTTTGGTAGGAATATATCTTTCAGCTAAATCATCATACCCTAAAATATGATCAATGACTTCTCTTTCTTCCTTTGTCACATTCTCTTCATGATCTCTAACATAACGAGCCGTTTGTTGAAATGGAAGAGATAATATTTCTCGAATGCTCCCTTCACTAATTCCCATACTAGGAATCATCAGTTTAGTAATTATCATATAAAGTCCTAAAGAACATCCAAAAATAATTCCTAGTCTTTTTTTATCCAAGATACGAATCAAAAATAAAAATGGAAAAGAAAGTAAAACTACATAAATTCCATTATTACGAAATAACATAAGAAAAAGAATCAGCAGAGTATTTACAATTACTTGTTTACTTGAGAATTTCCTATCTTTAAAAAAGACAAAGATATCTAATAAAAATATCGTGTAAAGAATCATAAAACACGTATAAAAAGTATCTTTTACTCCTGACATCGCATATAGCGGAAACATAGGAACAAGTGCATAAATTGCGAGTAAGAGGAGTCTAACTCCACTAGGAATTTTTAATTTTTTAGTATAGTAAATAGTATAAGATAAGGTTCCTGCCAAAACTAAGGTTTGTAAAAGTGAATATAAGAAAAGGCCAAAATTATCATCTCCAAATAACCGTCCTAGTTCGATGGCTCCCCCTAATAAAAAGGTATGAATTACTGGGTGATGGGTCGTTAAATTTACGGTTTCACTTCTAGGAATGACCCAATCAATATATTTTGTATGCTCATTAAAATACATTTTAATTTGAAAAGAAGGATCTGGTGACAGTATAATCGGATAAAAAGCAATCATATAAATCAGCCAAAACACAATCAAAGTAAAAAGACTCGTTCGAATTGGATGTTCCTCTAACTGATTTTTAAATTTAACAAAAAGTGTATTCTTCTTACCCTTTACCTCATAAAACGAAAAGGAAAAGAACCCTTTTTCTAAAAGAGAAAGCAATACTTGAAATAAAAAGAAATATCCAAGATAAGAAAGAATAGAAATTAAAAGCATTTGAAAATTACCAAACACTAAATTCCAAGAATCAATTTTTAAATAACTATATCCAAATACCATAAAAAATGAAAATAATAAAGATAAAAATGTTTTTCCCTTATCTGATGAAATCTTTGTTCTTTGATAACATCCGTAAAACAAGACAAGTAGGATGGTAACTGTCCATAATTCTACTTGAAAAATATTGTAGTTAGTAATTTTATTTTGATAAATTCCAACTATATTTAAAGTAAATGTCAAAGTAGTTAACATTGCCTTTAATAAGTCCGTTATCTTTTGATACCTCATCACACACCTACTTCCATTTTAAATCAAGAAAACTCTTATTAAAAAGAGCTAATCTAGATTTTTTTGTAATTCTTTTAACGTATTTAAAAAATCAGTGGTTGCCTGTAAATCTTCTCTAGAAGTCCGATTCACCTCTTTTTTTATCTGAAAATCATCCTTTTGAATTCCATATACTGGAGATATAATAGGACTATTTCTAAATTCACCAGGCTTCTTTTCTGGAGGAGCTACAGGTATTACTGGTGGATTTTCTTCTTTTGTTACTGGTTTTTCCTTCTGATTTTCAGCCTGAATAAATCCATTCGTTTCATATAATTCTTTTAAATTAATTGGAATGGTATCATCATCTACATACTGAGTTTTTTCATTTTCCTCATAAAGCTCATCAAATTTTCCTTTAAGTTCTTCATAACTAATGATTGCATTCTGCTCTTGTTCTTCTTCAAATTTTGCATATTTATTGATTTCTTGTTCTTCTTGAACTGCTTTTTCTAATGCTTTCGTAATCTCTTCTACTTCGATTTGTGCTTGTGTTTTTTCTAATTCCTCTTGTGTTTTAGAAAACTGCGCTGTCTCTGGTTTTAAAGATTCTTGATGAGTTTCCACAGGTTCCTTAGCCTCTTCAAAAGAAGTGGATTCTATTTTTAAATCAGACGTTTCTACGACCGTTTCAGATACTGTTACTGGTTCTTCTATCACCGTAGAAGTTACCTCTTTTATAACTTCTTCTGATGGTTCCATAGATTTTTCTTCTTCAATTTCTTGTCTTTCTTGACCTCTAGTTTCTAACCTTTTTTCTGATTCCATGATTTGAAGTTCTCTTAATCTAGTCTTTAAATGTCTACTATGAAATAGGGATTCTTCTTTTTTATGACGAATCTTATCTACAATTAAAATTACTGTGATTACAAAGATTACAAAAACAATAAACCCATAAACTAAGAGTAATCCATTATTTACATTTGATTGTATCCCTAAAAATAATAACATCTTTTACTTCACCTCATGCTTTGATATCGAATAGCGCTCATTATAAAGAGTGATGCGGTTTCCGTACGAAGAACACTATCCCCTAAAGAAACAGTTTCAAAACCACCACAAATGAGTATTTCTTCTTCCTCTGTTGTAAAACCACCCTCTGGTCCTATTACTACTATTATTTTAGCACTATCTCCTATATTTGATAATATATTTTTTATATTTTTTGTATTTTCTCGAACTGTACATAAAAGTTTGACATCATATCCTTCTATACTGGAAAGTTGAGAGATATTGATTCCATCTAAAACTTTAGGAATTTGTGTTCTTTTTGACTGTTCACTTGCCTCTTTTACAATTTTTTGCCACCGACTAGTTTTCTTATTTTCTTTCCCATTGATTTTTATAATGCTTCTTTCTACTACTAGTGGAATAAATAAGGCTGCTCCAAGTTCTGTTGCTTTTTGTAAAATAAAATCCATTTTCTGTTCTTTTACTAAAGATTGCACAATGGTAACAGAAATTGGTAATTCAGAGTTTTCACTACATTCTTCTACTACTTTTGCTACAACCAAAGGAGAAGTGCCTAAAATCTCCGAAATATAAGTTTTGCCCTTAAAAACAATTTCGACCTTGTCTCCAATAGACATCCTCATGACTTTCAAAATATGATAGCTATCGTCCTGGCTTAAAGTAAAGGAATCTCCAACTTTTTCATCTACAAAATATCTCTGCATGATATCACCATATCCATTGTATCTAAGAATTCAAAAAAAGTAAATAAATCATCCTAGAAAGATTCTTTGTAATATGCACATAAAGTTGGATCTTTTTTTAATAAAGCTTTTCCCTTCTCTTTTTCCTGGTACACTTTACTTTCTGAAATTCCAAGCTCTTTCGCAAGAGATTTTGCGGTTACTGTATGAGTTCCATCTTCATCGTACCAAGACTGCCAGATTCTTCTTGGAATAGGAGGAAGATTTTCTAAAGCTTGATTATAATCCTCAAAGAATTGGTGAACTAACACCTCTTCTTCTAAACTCTTCTCTACTCGCCTCTTAGCACTCTTTTTACGTTCTACAAAGCCCATTAAAGTTTCATCATCACAGTAGATTAACTGAATATAATTTTGTATATCTTTTAACATAGTTGTATCCCATTTTTTTAATTTTATTCGATTACAATCATCCAAGATATGATAAAGTCGCAGTCTATCTTTTTGTTCTCGATTTTTTTTAAAGATTGGTTCGTTTTTAGTTTTCACGATTTCTTTTACTTGTTCTTTTCTTCTATTTAGTTCTTTTTCTAAAGCATTACATTTAGAAACCATTACCTTAATATTTTCAATCTCCTCCGATAATATATGGAGTGCATCTTCTAATGTATAACCATCGGGACCTTTTTGAAAAGCATACCCAGAAATACAAGTTCTAGATATTTTTTCATTTTGATAAGTAAGTTCTAATCCCATACAAAAGACAATCCGATCTAATCCTTTCTTCTGAGCATGTCTATACTCCATTTCCAAACAATTCTTACAATCTTCCAAAGTTTCAATGAAATCAGATATATCATTAGAATCCATTTTTCCAGTATAAGTATATGTAAAGAGTTCTCCATCATCATAAAAAAGTTCCTCTTCCTCATCAGTAGTAAGGGAAGTTCCCATCCAGATATCCTTATATTGAATACGAAGTCTTCCCAAGTATTCTTCTCCTTCTTCTGGATCTATTAAATTAGCATCAAACGCTTCCTCATATTCTTGAAAAAAACTAGTTCTCTTCTCTAAAATATTTGTAGGATGATACCAATTCCTTTTTTTTAACATTTGATTCGTTTCCTGAACAAACTGATTCAATTTTTTTAAAATAATCGATTCATCTGGTAAAATCCCATCATTTTCTTCTAATAATTTTCCTTCTACTTTTAGATAATTATCTATTTGATAGAGCCTCATCATATAAATCTCTAAATATTCAAATAATATAAAAGCTTGAGCATCTTGCTCTTTATAATTTTTCTTTTGTGAAAGTAAATAAGCAAGTTCTCGGTCTTCATCAGTAATTAATGTACAAATCTTTCCGTCCTTAAAAAATTTTTCAAACATGTCAAATATTTCCTGTAGTTTTTCAAAAGAACGTTCTCTATCCCTTTTTTTGCATACTTTCTTCCAAACTTTTTCTGGTTCTCCAAGATTTAATACTTCTTGATTATAAGATAAAATTACTTGATTTAAACGATACAAAGCAACAGATGGTCTTTCTTCAAATGATTCTAATTCAAAAATTTTTCCAAAGCCCCTAAATACTTCTTTTTCTAAAAATGATTTTAAAATATGCGTACGATCTAATTCATCTTCAAATGTGATGGATTTCTGTTTCGTTCTCTTAGATAAACGGATATTTCTCTTAATACAATTTTCAATACACCTACTAGCATAAGTTTTAAAAGTAGCTTCGCCCGTTGGCACATAATAATGGCATGCCGAAAGAAGTCCTTCACAAGCAATTTGAAATAAATCATCATAGTCAAAGCGATATTGTTTTCTTACTTTATAATAATAAGTTTTCGCAAAATAACGAGCAATTCCAATCGTCCCTAAAAAAACCTGATTTCTTAGTTCATTACTTGGATATTTTCTAGATGAACTAGACCTTTTTGTAGTAGCAGATAATAATTGTTTCAAAGGAGTAGATGCTTTTTTCTTCAATATTTCAATCTGCTCTTCCAATTTCTGAATGTCTTCTTCTGAAGAAGAAACATCATCTTCAAAAACTGCACACAATAAACGCTCTTCTGCTAAAACATTTTTTTTCTTTCTTAATTCTCCTTCTAATTCCCTTAGCTTACAAGAATAACTTTTTTCAGTAATTCCTGCTTCTATATATAAACTATCTATTTCTTCTTGAGATAATCTGATATAAGAGTCTAATTCTTGATAGATTTCATTAGCATCTACTTTTCTTGTTTGCAACTTCAAAACCTCCCAATCATTATCCCCTTATAAATTCTTATCACTTATTGTAACACAGGATATTTTTATATTAAATAGTTTTTTAAGGAAATCATAAGAATTTCAATTTCCGAATACACTAGATTAGGTGAAGCACATGTTTACGAAAAAAATAGATGCAAAAATTAAGGTAATTTTTTTAATTATTGTATTATTATTTATATTTATTATTCTAAGGGTTATCTATATCCAAACCATAGATTATAAGAAACTTTCTTATCTAGCAAGTGACTTATGGAGTAGAAATTTACCAATTGAAGCAAACAGAGGAAAAATACTCGATCGAAATGGAGTCGTACTTGCAGATAATTTAACTACAACTTCCCTCGTCCTCATTCCAAATCAGATTAAAGATAAGAATGATACAAGTCAAAAACTAGCGGATATTCTAGGAGTTACAAAAGAAGAGATGGATCAGCACGTAAAAAAAGAAACTTCCATTGAAAGAGTCCACCCAGAAGGAAGAAGACTCTCTTATGAAATTGCTGATCAAATATCCAGTTTAAATATTCCAGGAGTATATTTAGTAAAAGAAGCAAAGAGATACTATCCTCACGGAAACTTTCTAGCCCATGTTTTAGGATACGTTGGAATTGATAATCAAGGTCTTTCAGGGTTAGAACTCCAATATGATAAATACTTAACAGGAGAAACTGGTGCTATTAAATATTTTTCAGATGCCAAAGGAAATCAATTAAACCTATCAGACATTTATGTCGCTCCAACCGATGGAATCAATATCCAACTGACCATTGATTATAAGATTCAAATGTCACTTGAAAGAGAACTAGAAAATGCCGTCAAAGCTTTTAATCCAGATATGGCCTTAGCGATTGTCATGGATCCAAATACTGGAGAAATCCTAGGAATGAGTTCAAGACCTAGTTATGACCCAAATAATTACAAGAATTACTCTATGGATACTTTAAGTAGAAACTTACCCATTTGGGCATCTTATGAACCAGGAAGTACTTTTAAAATTGTGACCTTTGCATCTGCTCTAGAAGAGAATTTAATGGATATGGAAAACGACCATTTTTATGACTCAGGAAGTGTCATTGTCAGTGGCGCTAGAATCGGTTGTTGGAAAGCAGGGGGTCATGGAGACCAAACCTATTTACAAGTACTTCAAAATTCATGTAACCCAGGATTTGTAAAACTAGGACAAATGCTTGGAAAAGAAAAATTATTTTCTTACTTAGATTTATTTGGCTTTGGAGAAAAAACAGGAGTAGATTTAAACGGAGAAGGAAAAGGAATTATCTTTAACCTTGACCGTGTAGGAGATTTAGAACTTTCAACGACTGCCTTTGGTCAAGGAGTAAGTGTTACTCCCATCCAACAAGTAACAGCCGTTAGTGCAGTTGTCAATGGAGGAAATTTGTATCAGCCCTATATTGTAAAAAATTTTTTAGAGCCAGAGACAAATACTGTAATTAAGACAAATGAACCAAAACTAGTTAGAAAAACAATTAGTGAAGAAACCAGTAAAAAAATGCGTTATGCATTAGAAACTGTTGTTGCATTAGGTGGAGGAAAAGCGGCCTACATCGATGGATATCGCGTTGGAGGAAAGACAGGAACTGCGCAAAAGGTTGAAAACGGAAGATACTTAGTTAATAACTATATTATGAGTTTCATGTCTGTTGTTCCCGCAAATGACCCAAAAGCAGTACTCTATATCGCCCTAGATAACCCAAAAAATACAGCACTTCTTTCTAGTTATACAACGACTCCGATTGCTAGAAGAGTTTTATTAGATATTATTGATGCATTAGGAATTGAAAAACAGGAAGGACAATTAGAAAAAGATTATACATGGGAAGACAAAGTGTATTATCCTGTTCCAAATGTTGTTGGAAAGAATGTGAAAGATGCAAAAAAAGAATTAGAACACTTTGAAATAGAATACTTGGGAAGTGGAAATACAGTACTCTATCAATCCCCATCAGAAAATGAACGAATTCCAGAAGGAACTACTATTATATTACTTTTAGGAGATTAGAAAAGCCTATCGAATGATAGACTTTTTAGTTTATTTCTTTTTATTTTCTCTTTTGATTAAAATCTTTTCAGCTGCTTCTTTTGACATCCAAGATTCATCATGTGGATTATTTTCATAAGCAAGCACTTGATCATATTGTTCAGGGGTAATAATTCCCTTTTCTCCTGCATAGTGAGCAATTTTTGACATAGTCGTAATCGTATGATAGTCAATCCCATTTTCAATTAACTTAGTAGACTCAATAAAGTTATTATCAACAATACCACATACTCCTAATACATTTAATCTATTTTCTCTTAATGCCGAAATAGATTGTAAAGAACTTGTTCCAGAAGTAATTAAATCTTCAATTAAGACGGTTTTCGTTCCTTCTTCTTTTGGTCCTTCTATATCATTATTTAACCCATGATCTTTCTTTTCATTTCTATAAAATCCAAATGGTAATTTTAGGCTTCTTGCTACTAAAGCACCAAAGGAAATAGCTGACATTGGTGTACCGAAAACTGCTTCACACATAGGATAATATTCTCTTACTAATTCAGCTAGATACTTCATAACTAATTCCTGTTGTTCTGGATAACAGTATAGTGCACGATTGTTACAATATAATGGAGAAGCAATACCACTCTTTAATAAGTATGGATCTTCTGTATTTACTTTAAATGCACCTGCTTCAATTAATGCCAAAGCAACCGCATCGGATGGTTCTAACATTTTTTGCTTCATAGTATTAATATATACTTTAGCATTGTCTATTTCTTCTTGGTTTCCTACTCCATATACAAATTCCTCTTTACATCTTTGATATGATTCTACTGGATTTTCTGCTCCTGTAATTGGTCGTCCAACTACAATTCCATTTGATCCCATTTCACTTGCACAATAAGGAGTCGCAATTCTTGTTTGATCATCTTTTTTACTATCGATAAAACGAATTCCAGGAGTAATCGTTAAAAAGTCTTCTCCACATGCTTCTTTAACAGCCATAATCTCTTGTGGAGAACAAACCACCCCATCCATTCCTGCTTCTTTACAAAGTTTTGCTAGGGCAACTACTTGTTCCATGGAAGTGCGATTTACTCCAATTTCATTCTGTAATTCCTCATTACTCATAGAAGTTAATACGGTAACTCCTAACAGAATTGGTTTTGATTCAACGATTGGAGCTAACTCCCATACTCTATCACTCGTAGGTTGATGCATCCAATGTTCATCTGCAGTTAACTCATCGAATTCCTTTTTATAATCTTCCCAAGTTTGATTAACTGTATCAACGACTTCTTTCATCATCACCAGTCCACCATCTGCATGAACATTAATCATATTGGCACCAGCATTGATTAATACTTTTGCCGTTTTCTTAACTGTATTTGGAATATCTTTAAGTTTTAAATCTAAAAATACTTTGTGTCCTCTTTCTTTAATCATTTGTACTGGTTTAAATCCCTCTAAAGCACCTGTATCAAATAACTCCATTCCAACTTTACAATAAAAGTTTGGATCAGCTCCTTCCATTTTGTCTAAGAAATCCTCTAATTTTTTCTTAGAATCAAAATCACATGCAATAATTACTGATTTTTCTTCCATTTTACTCATTATGAGCACCTCCTATAATTTTTTTTAATGCTTTGATTTGACATTTTTCCATGACTCTTGGTAAGTTATCTATAATTTTTGATGATGCCCAAGGGTCTATTACATTGGCAGTTCCTATTTCTACTGCGGTTGCACCTGCATACATCATTTCAATTACTTTTTCTGGAGAATCAATTCCCCCAACTCCAATAATTGGAACATCCACATTTTCATATACTTGATAGACCATTCTTAGAGCAACTGGAAATACTCCAGGTCCAGAATAACCACCCATTGTTTTATTTAAAGTAGGTTTCCCTGTTTTTAAATCAATTCTCATACCTTGCAATGTATTAATTAAAACAATTCCATCTGCACCATTCTCACAACATGAAACAGCAATAGAAACAATGTCTGTTACATTCGGAGAAAGTTTCAAATAAACTGGTTTCGTCGTTACTTCTTTTATTTTTTTCGTTACTTCCCCAACAATTTTTGGATCTGCTCCAAAAGGAATTTTTCCACCATGCACATTAGGACAACTGACGTTTACCTCAATGATTCCTACTTGTTCTTCTTTATCGATTAACTGACAATTATAAACGAAATCCTCGATTGAATTTCCGCTAATATTGGCAATGACTTTCTTATGAAACACTTCTTTTAGTTTTGGTAACTCCTCCCCAATCACTTTATGGATTCCAGGATTTTCGAGTCCCACAGAATTAATCATTCCATCACTACACTCTGCAACTCTTGGTAAAGGGTTTCCATTCTGCGGATCCCTAGTCGTTCCTTTAAAAGAAAAACTTCCTAGTTTATTGATATCGTAAAACTGAATAAAATCATATCCATATCCAAAACAACCACTGGCAGGGATAATTGGATTATCTAATTCCCAATCGCTTAATGTGACTTTTGTATCTACTGTATTCATAACTACCACCTAACCATATCTTTCTTAAGAACTGGACCATCCTTACATAATGTTTTCATACCATCATTCGTTTCAATGCTACAGCATTTACATTGACCAATTCCACAAGCCATTCTACTTTCTAGACTAACTTCACCATCCGTTAAAGCCATATCACAAACTGCTTTTAACATAGGCTTGGGTCCACACGCATAGAAATAATCATAATCTTCCTCTGTTAATTTCTCCAAGACATCCGTTACTAATCTTTGATTGCTTGAGGATTCTTCAATGGTTACAGTTGTTGGAAACAAATTTCTTAATTCTTCATAGAGAATCATATCCTCTTTACTACGAAATCCTATAATAATGGTGGCATCCTTTCCACGTTCTTCTAAATCAAATGCTAACTGATATAGGGGAGCAACTCCTATACCACCACCAATAATTAAAGGTTTCCTAGCTGAAACATCCAAATCAAAGCCATTACCTAATCCTGTTAGAAGAGTTAACTCCTCTCCTAATTTCATTTGTGACATAATCTCGGTTCCCTCTCCAACTTTCTTATAGATGAGATGCAACTTATGGTAATCAAAATATGAAACAGAGATAGGTCTAGGTAAAAATTTTCCAGGAACATAAACATTGACAAACTCCCCAGGGCCCTGAATAGCAGATGTATTTCCATATAATTCCATTAAATAGATATCTTTTGCTATTTGCTCGTTCCACGAAATTTCATAAGTATCTTTAATTTTCATACGACTCCTTTCTTACCAACCACTAGACCAGATTATCCCTTTTATTACTTTGATTTTTATTCTATATAGAAAGAAGAGAATTGTCAATTATTTTTATATCTAAAATATTAAAAATTATATAGGAATACAACAGAAAACCCCTGAAAACATCAGAGGCTTTTATATTTTAAAATCTAATTAACTAATCAAAGTTCCCTTTACAACATTACCATTCGCTGACTTTGTTGCAATCATTTGATCTACTAAGCTAGATGTAGCATTTGTATAGTTCACGGTTACAGATCCTGTTGGTTCAGTAGCTACTTCATAGAATATTTGATTGAATCCTGCATCTACATCACAATTGATATTAACAGTTGCATTTAGGAAATAACAATACGTAAACATACCAGTTACATCTCTTGCACTATTTGTATTAATTGTTCCCTTAATCATTTCTAACAGATAACATTCATTAAACATGTGATTCATATCACGAGCATTACTTGTATCAGCAGCACTTAAATCTATATTACTTATCGCATAACAACTATCAAACATATAACTCATATCAGTTACTTTCGATGTATTGAAATGACTTGTATCTAAATTGTTTAATACAAAACAGTATGCAAACATGTAACTCATATTTTCAACTTTAGAAGTATCAAATTTGCTTACATCCAAGAATGGTACTTGCCCACAGGATGCAAACATTGCTGCCATTCCTCGAACATTACTTGTATCAAAATTACTTACATCAAGTGCAGTCAAACCACTACATCCATCAAACATATTGTTCATATCCACAACTTGTGAAGTGTCAAAATGACTGACATCAAGTACTACTAAACTTCTACAACGTCGGAACATAACAGACATATCTGTTACTTTAGAAGTATCAAATTTACTTACATCTAAGGTTTGTAAACTATGGCAATCTGCAAACATTTCAGCCATACTAACTACCTTCGTTGTATTAAAGTTACTTACATCTAACGATGTAACAGAATTGCAACCCTTAAACATTAAACTCATATCAAGTGCACTAGATGTGTCAAAACCACTCACATCGATAGTAGATAACTTTCCACATAAAGCAAACATTTGGTTCATGTCGATTACTTTGGATGTATCAAATTTACTTACATCAACACTTACAAGATTCTCACAATCTGCAAACATTAGACCCATGTCAGTAACACTAGCCGTTGTAAACGTATCTGGATTAATTTTTAATTCTGCCAAACTCGTACAATACGAGAACATTCCTCGCATCGTCGTAACAGTTTGTGTATTAAAGTGACTTAAATCTAAACTCGTTAAAGAATAGCATTCTGAAAACATGAAACTCATATCTGATACTGCAAAAGTATAAGTAAAATTACTCAAGTCTATTTCTTTTAATTTATAGCAACCAGCAAACATTCCACCTAAATCACCACGGGGATTCATGCCACCAAGATTAATTCTTTCTAAATTGTGGCAATTAAAGAACATTTGATGAACATTGTGTAAACTCATCTGTTCATTATTAAAACTAGATAAATCCAGTTCCGTTAAACTTGTACACTCTTGAAACATAGACTGGGCACTCGCTAAATTTGTAATATCAAAGCTAGATAAATCGACACTTTCTAGACTTGTACAACCATAAAACATTAAATCTGCGGTTACCAATCGTTTTGTATCAAATGAACGTAAATCTAAAGTCCTTAAACTACTACAGTCTTTAAACATTTCATCCATATGAAGAACACCACGATAATACTGATCACTAGGATTATGATCTGCAGCTGTTTTAAAATGACTCAAATCTAATTCTTTTAAACTATTACATCCTTCAAACATTTGAGACATATCATAAATTTCTCTAGTGTCAAATAATTCCAGTCCTTCAATACTTTCTAATTTAGAAAAGCCTGCAAACAATCCAATACATTGCCCGTAGTCTCCTATAATCATTCCATCGGCTTGAATATAAACGGTATAAGTAGAACCATCCTCATTAGAAACTACCCTGCCTACAACTGAACCGTTTTTAAATTTAGAAAGATCAAAAACTTCTACTTCGCTATGATGAGAATGAATATAATCTTCAAAAACAACTTTTGTAACATCCTTTTTATATTTCCAAATCTTTTCATTAGAATCTGTAAAATTACCTGACATCATAACCCCAACAAGCTTTTGATTCAAATCACCATCCATAGATTTTACAATCGATAACCTTGCCCATTCTGCTTCTAAAACTACATTACTTTCTGGCATTTGAAAATAACTTTCATTGTTCTCTAATCCAGTGGTAACAATTTTCCATCCTAAAAATTGATAGTCAGAACAACTAATATCTTCATCACTAATTTTTACCGTTTCTAAGGGTCTATGAGATTCCATAGCTGGTAAATGATCCACAGTACAACCTGTTGGTTCATTGACATCATAAATTACTTGATAATGACTCGATAAAGAAGGAGTTTCAGTACTTGTAACTGTCTCTTCTATACTTTTTAACTGATAGGATACCTCTTCTTTGATATTGGTAGGATAAATTCCATTACCATCATGAAACTCTGGCTTTAAATTTAAGTGAATCGTTAATTCATGTTTTTCTCCTGTTTCAAAGCTACCAAGACTCCATGTGATTTTCTGTTTTCCTTCTTCTTCTTTTAAATCTACTTCTCCAACAGATGCTTTGATATCTCTAGTGGACTCTACTGTGAAATAATCAGGATTTATCCAATCTCTTAATTCAAACATTTCGTAAGATACAGGAAGTTCTGTAGACCTTTTTAAAACAGATTCCAAATCTGTTAAGGATGCCACATATTGTTCATCACTAATTTTTTTCATGTATGGTAATGTTTTTTCAGCTGAATCAAATTGAATCCCTTTAATTGTTAAAAATGGATACTCATTTTTTAAATATTTATATTCATAAAATTCATTTGGACATCCTTTATCAGCAAACCCATCCGTAACTAAAATTGCCATCAATTCCCTATCTTCTGCTTTCTCATAATTAGCAAGTAAATCTTCTAGTTTTACAAATGCATCATAATGATTTCTAAGTCCACCTTTTTCTGCTGCAAAAATATTACTTGTGATGCGACTCGAATCATTACTAAATTCAGAAAGAATTTCTGCATCCGTTCCAAAACCAATCACTGCCATACGATTTTCTGTTTCCTCTAAAACACTATTTACTAAGTTGTAGGTAGCAGATTTTAGTGTAAGCATACGATCACCTTGATTCATAGCATCCGAAAGATTCAAGATTAAAACAATATCCCTATGTTTACTATTTACTTTAGAAATTGTATCTAAGTTGAATGTAATTTTAGCAGTATCAAAAGAAGTCCATTCAGCTTTTTTTGTTACTTCAAAACTTCCTGGCTCTTTATTCTGATAATTTAAACTCTGTGATGTAAATGAAATGCTTTTCATAGGTTCTGATAACGCATAAGAACTAAGTAAAACTCCCGATAAAATTAATAAAAGTCCAGCTCCTACTAACGAAAAAAACAAATATTTTGTTCTCATATTATGCAATTTCATTACACTTCACTTCCCATTATCTTATCTATTTTATATTGTTTATTATACCTATACTCAACATCTTCTGTCAACTAAAACGAAACAATTTTCAGTGACAATCGAGTAGAGAAAATTAAATAAATTAACTTTATTTAATTTGTCCCTCTCACAC
>CAJTXV010000022.1 GCA_910584255.1 uncultured Bacilli bacterium | reverse complement strand
ACTTATTACCATCACACAAAAAAGTGACAGAATGAGTTTTCTATTCTTCTTGATTTCTTTTCTTCTTTTCATAGTCTATGCCTCCAATGATTCCACATCATCTATTCTTTATTAATATACCATTTTTATGCTTCTTAAATTCTAAAGTTAACTTGAAAGAAACTTTACTATCATTCTAAAATATAAAAATCGTAAGTCCTGTCGATTTTTGTAGATTCAATAATTTAGAACACGGAATTTTATTTATCTTATCACCATCATACCCCCCCCCCAAGGTTTTTGTCAAGAAAAAAAATACCTCTTCCATTCGGAAAAGGTATGACTTTTAAAGAAAAAGTTAATAACTTTTAATCTCTATTAGTTGATAGCTTCTTTTAATGCAGAAGCAGCTTTGAATTTTGCTGAATTACAAGCAGCGATTTTAACTGTAGCACCAGTTTGTGGGTTACGTCCTTCACGAGCAGCTCTCTTTCCTACTGAGAAAGTTCCAAATCCTGCTACAGGTACTTTTTCACCTTTCTTTAGTTCATCCTTGATAATGTCCCAAACTCCTTCAAATGCACGAGTTGCATCTGCTTTTGTTAGTCCTGTTCTTTCAGCTAAAGCTTCAATAAATTCTACTTTTTTCATGTGTAAACCTCCATTTTTTATTTAAGCAACATACTATGCTTACATATATAAAGTAGCATACTTTAAAATAAAAAACAAGAAAATTTATGAAAAATCACTCATTTTACAAGTCTTTTTCTAAATCTTAGTCAATTCTATGGTATTATAGAGTAAAAATAGGAGTGATTTAACTTATGAAAAAAGATAAAAATAACTTACTTATACTATTATTAGCTTCCATCATTGTAATGATTCCACTGCTATTTGGACCAAGCAGTTTAGGGCATGATACTGTATTTCATGTTGCCAACATCGATTCTTTAAAACTAGATCTTGATTCTAACTTTTTACCAAGCAAGATTTCTAGTACAATTGGAAATGCTTTTGGTTATGGAACTCATCTATTCTATCCAATGTTTCCACATTTAATTACTGCCTATCTCACAAAAGCTACCTCCATATTGCATATCAACACATTATCTACTACAGTTATCATGTATGGAATTATTACTTTTTTATCGGCAATCGCAATGTATTATTTAAGTAAAAAAATCACCAAGCAAAATTCACTAGCCTTACTTTCTAGTATTATATTTCTTTTTATGCCTTACCGATTAGGTGATATTGTAGTTCGTTCTGCTTTTAATGAGTGCTTTACATTTCTTTTTATGCCACTCGTTTTACTAGGACTACTTTACTTAATAGAAAATGATAAAAGAAAATTCTATCTATTCTTTGTTACTGGTTGTACTGGACTGTTATACTCACATCTTGTAATTACTATGTATTGTGCAATCCTTTTCAGTCCATTTATAATCATCTATCATAAAGAAATTTTTAAGAAAGAAAAATTCATTCCTCTAATAACTGCCTGTATTGTAATTATCCTACTATCCCTTCCTGAACTTTTACCGATGCTTGAACACAAATTATCAACGGAATATATGGTATATGTTAAGAATTATATGACGAATATTGAATATATGAATGCATTTAATAATCACTTAATCGATTATGTAAAAATATTACCCGATTACTCTTGGGATATTCCTCATTATATAAATTATATTGTAATCATTATGATTCTAGGTCGCCTCTTCTTCTTTATAAAAGGAAAGAAAAAAGAAAAAGTTGAAGTTTTCTTATGGATATTCACTTTTCTTGCATTTTTCATTTCTTTAAATATTTTTCCATGGAAAATGGTTCCTGAGTTCTTATACTTTATTCAGTTTCCATGGCGTATGGAAACAATGTTAACCATTTCTATTAGCCTTTTAGCACCCCTTATCATTCAAAATATAAATCATAAAAAACTACAAAAAGGAATTCTAATTGCTGTTTTAATTTTAATTCCATGTACAGAACTTTTTCTTATAAAAAAATTAACCAATGATGTCTATCGAATTGGAGAAATCGTTCCCAATAATGGAATGGGACACTCAAAAGAGTATCTTCCTAAAAAAACCTTTGATAATGAAGTCTATTTTGAATATCGTGGGCATGATATCATGCTAATAAGTGGAAATGCACAAATTATGGAAATAGAAAATTCCAATAAGAAACTAAAGTTTGAATTAACAACCGATAGTATCGAAACTACGATAGAATTCCCAAAATTATATTATCTTGGATACCATTTAAAAACAAAAGATGGAAAAGTACTGGCACTAGAAGAAAGTGAAAACGGATTTTTACAAGCTAGAATCGAAGGAAGTGGAACCTACACTTTAGTCTATGAAGGAACCACTTTAAATAAGATGGGAAATATTCTAGGAATCATGGGTCTTAGTGGATTTTGCTTCTTAGTTTTAACCACACACAAAGAGCATAAGAAAAATCATCGTGAGGAGAAATCACAATGATTTTTTTATTCTATAATACAATCGCAATCATATTATTAGAGCCTTTATTTACAATTTTCGTTAATGTATTTTGTAATTTAAAGCGAATATTATCAGGCATCATACTAATTTTGGATTGAATTCCTTCCTGCACAATCGCATCTAAACTACGTCCAAAGATTTCACTCTTCCAAATACTAGATGGATTCGTTTCATAGTCTTTCATTAAATAATTGATAAGTTCCTTACTTTGCAATTCACTTCCAATAATTGGTTCAAACGTACTATTGACGTCTACTCGAATCATATGAATCGAAGAAGCAGTTGCACGTAATTTAACTCCATATCTAGGTCCTTGCTTCGTAATTTCTGGAGTATCTAGTTTCATGTCATTTAAAGTTGGAGATGCAACACCATATCCTGTTTGTTTGACCATCTTTAAAGCATATTTAATTTGATCATACTCTTTCTTTGCTTCATTAAAGTCTTGAAATAGTGACAATAAATCTGCTTTATTTTGAACATCAATTTGAATAATATCCGTTAATGCTTTCTGATATAAATCACTAGGTGCCTCTAAATTAATCGTTACTTCTCCAGTCGATGGATCTACCTCTGATAAATAAGATTTTGAAATATTGTCGATTCCCATAAAATGTTCCGTAATTTTTTCAACATCTCTTAATTTATCCACTTCAACAACGCTTTCCTTAATTGCATCCATATAGCTTTTCTTAATTTCATGATCTGGATTTAAAATAGCTATCCATTCAGGCATATTGACTTTTACTTCTAAAATTGGGAATTCATATAAGGCCTCTCTTAAAATATCATACATATCTTTTTGATTCATGTTTTCAATATTCATTGGTAATATAGGCACTTGATACTCATCCTTCATCTTCTCACAAATCTTTTCTGTATCAGGAAGCATTGGATGCGTAGAATTAACAATAACAATGAATGGTTTCCCTAATTCCTTTAATTCACGAATCACACGACCCTCGGCCTCTAGGTAATCACTTCGATTAAATTCTCCAATCGAACCATCGGTAGTGACAACAATTCCAATCGTTGAATGGTCCCTGATTACTTTTTCTGTTCCTACTTCCGCCGCTTCACTAAAGGCAATTGGTTCATCATACCAAGGAGTCTTTACAAGTCTAGGACCATTTTCATCCTCCGCCCCTTTCACATTGTCAATTAAATATCCAACACAATCAATCAAGCGGATATTACAAGAAAAGTCATCAATTTGAATCTTGGCAGCATTATTTGGAACAAATTTAGGTTCTGTTGTCATAATTGTTTTACCTGCAGCACTTTGAGGGACTTCATCCAAAGCTCTTTTTCTCTCATACTCATCCTCAATATTTGGAACAATTAAATTCTCAACCACTTTCTTAATAAAAGTACTTTTCCCAGTACGAACAGCACCTACAACTCCTAAGTAGATATCTCCCCCTGTTCGGCTTGCAATATTTTTAATAATTTCTTTCTTATCCATATACTTTAACACTCACTTTCTTTGCTTAGTAAACTGTATGATAAAATTTAAAGTTTATGACTGATTCATAAATGCACAGCATTTTTTCTATAATTGTTTTAAATTTTCTAAAATAGATTGAATAAAAAGAAAATGTTCGTTATATTTAAATTAGATAGAATGAAGGGGAAATGTTGCCTGAAGGGAGAGAGGCTACATGGAACACGTCAAAACTTTTTTAAAAAATCATGTATACATTGGTATTCTTTTAACTATATCTTTTTGTCTATTAATTCCATCTATTTTGAATCATGGAGTCCATGGAGATGACTCCACATTTCACATAATTAATATCATGTCAATGGATAAAAATTCCTCTATGACACAAATGCCATCTAGAATTCGACCATATACAGCGAATAATTTTGGATATGGATCAGGTATTTTTTATCCAGAACTTGTTCATATCACAATTCTTTATATTTATAAAATCACAAAATGGATTCATCTAACACTCCATGATAGTATTTTTATTTTTCTATTCAGTTTCATTTTTTTAACAGGAATGATGATGAGAAAACTTCTATATAAGATCACCAAAAATAACACTACAAGTATCCTAGGAGCCATTCTTTATATTACTTATCCTTACTTTCTTGCAGATATTTATAGACGAAGTGCCTATGGTGAACTAATTTCATTTTTAGCCCTTCCCTTAGTTTTTCTAGGACTTTATAATTTGTTTTATGAAAATAAGAAAGTATCTTTTTATCTATACTTTGTACTAGGTTACTATTTATTATTTTCTAGTCATCTAATAAGCACAGTATATGTCACGATATTTACAGGAATCTTTCTACTTTGTCAAGGAAAAGCACTATGGAAAAAAGAAAAATTTACCTCCCTAGTAATTGCTTCTATTTTTTCTATTTTTATATCCTTAAATAATTTAATTCCTATACTAGAACACAAGTTACTAGGAAATTACATGGTATTTGAACCAGGATATATGTATTCAAAAAAGGCAATTAAAAATGGAACATTACCAATGATAGATTTAATAACACCAAGCAATTGGTTAACTACCTATATTCCATTATTTATATTACTTCTAATAGGTTATATGTTAATAAAAAGAAAAAAACTAAAAGAAAAAGTTCCTGCAAAAATAGTAAATGGAGTGTTAATTATTTTTGGAATTTCCTTAATTCTTATTAGTTATCCACTGATATGGAATATATTCCCAAGTTTCTTATTAACTATTCAATTTCCATTTCGAATTTGTACATATTTATGCTTCAGTGGTGTAATTCTCGCTAGTTTTGGATATTTTATAATTAAGAATCAATACAAAAAAATAATATTAGGAATTATATTGTTCCTCACTCTACTAAATACTCTATTTATCTTTCAAAATAAAAATTATACAATTAGAGAAAATATTACAATCAAAGAAAACCTAAGGGATGGTGGTATGGGATGGAGTAAAGAATATTTACCAAAAAATACTTATCAAAATCTCTCTTATTTTGAAAATAGAGATTCAAAAGTAAAATTAGTAAACGGAAATGCCAAAATAAAAATATTAGAAGAGAAAAGTCCAAATCTGAAATTTAAGATTCAATCTTTGGAAAAATGTACAGTTGAAATTCCAAGACTTTATTATTTATGGTATAAAATCACCTTAAAAACAGAAGAAAATCAAAAACTAGAATTAGACTTTTATGAGAATTCCAACGGGTTTATTGAATTTGAAATACCAAAATCGGGTACAATAGATGTGCAATATCAAAAAACAAAAGTGTCCCAAACAGCTTATCTTTTGAGTCTATTATCAATGATAGTATTCGTTTGTTTTTTAAATATAGTAAAGAAAAATGAAAATAAAAAAACTAGAGGTTAAAAGATTCACTCTAATTTTTTTTACCATCTGCTTCAGTAAATATACTTCGTAATTTTATTCTACTGTTTCTTTGCGTCTCTTGCACTTTAAAAGATGTACTATTCTCTTGTACATACCAGTTCTCTTGCAAAACTTTAGCTATTTCTTGTTCAACTGAATTATTAATCTTTCTATATGTATCATCTCTTTCAATCTTTGATGAAAATAAAAGAACTTGATCATCATGTTTAATTCCATAATAACATTTAAAATCTATTACCATAATACCATGACCTGGAATCACTCGTGCAAACACTTCTCTCTCCTGATCAAATTTTGATAAATAAGTTCCTAAATCAAGTGTACTTTCTGACACCGAAGTATGTGTAGTTACTTGATAAAGTGAATCAGCTTGTTCATCTAAAAATCTTTTGAAGTCAGTATACCCAAAGAGAGATAATCCCATATCTTCAATTTCTTCTTTTGTATAAAAAATATCATCAAAACAATAAATTTCAAATTCTTCCATAACAAAACATCCTTTTGTAAGTATTATATTACTATATATTAGAAAAGAATGCAAACAAAAAAGTAATCAAATTGACTACTTCTAAATCATCTTATCCACATCAGGAACATTATCCTTTAAAATGGCATTTACAATTTTATCTTCCTTTTCACTACTTACTTCTTTTCCTGTCAAATCACTAATTTCATGAACCAAATCTCTTAATACTTTTTCATCTTTCATATTAGAATTTTGTAATTTTGATGCAAGAGATAAAATCGTTTCCTTTCCTACTCCAGATTTGTTTTCTACTTTTTTAAAAAAAGAATCTCCAAACATAAAAAACCTCCTACTTTAATATATGTAAGAGGTTTTAAAATGTTTTAAATATCGTATTTACTTTTTCCTAACTTTTTCTCGTACTTTAGACGTCGCTTTTGAAATTCTAAACATTGTTTACGGTACACTTCTTCTGGCACTTGATGCCTTTGATATCTCTCATCTAAAATCTTTTGTGCACGATCTAATCCTTCTAATTCTGTCTTTGGGTCTTTTCTCATAAAAAGAAATTCAAATGCCATACTTTCACCTCATTTTATATTCATAAATTTAGTATATCGCATTTTTCATTTTATTTTCTAAAAAACAATCTATTTTACAGTATTATTTGACAATACTTATTCATCAGTTTTGTTTTTAAATTGTAAGACAATCGGAGTTCCTTCTAATTCAAAGTTTTCACGCAGTTTATTTTCTAAATATCTTTCATAAGAGAAATGAACCAATCCCTTATTATTAACACGGAAAGTAAATTTTGGAGGTTTCGTTCCACTTTGACTAGAAAAATAAATTTTCAAGCGTTTTCCCTTATAGGAAGGAGGTAAATTTAGGGCATAGGCATCCAAAATTACATCGTTTAAAACACTCGTTGAAATTTTTCTTTTTACATTTTCATAAACCCTTAAAATTTCTGGCATCAATGTATGAATTCGCTTCTTTGTAAGAGCAGATAAAAATACAATCGGAGCATACGTGACAAACTGAAACTCACGACGAACATAATCCGTATATTCCTTAATATTTGGGTTTTCTACCTTATCCCATTTATTGACCACCAAAATAATTCCTTTCCCTCGTTCTAGGGCATATCCTGCAATATGTTTATCATGTTCAATAATTCCTTCTTCTGCATTAATCACTAAAAGACAAACATCGCTTCGGTCAATCGCTTTTAAACTACGAAGCAAACTATATTTTTCAACACTTTCATAAATACGTCCTTTTTTTCGCATTCCCGCCGTATCAATTAATACAAACTCTTCTTTCTCATACTTAAAAACGGTATCAATGGCATCCCTCGTAGTTCCTGCAGTATCACTAACAATCACTCTTTCCTCATTGACAAGGGCATTAATTAAACTACTTTTTCCAACATTTGGTCTTCCAATCACAGAAAATTTTAATCTCGTATCTTCTTCTAATTCTTCTCGTTTTGGAAAATCTCTTGTAACTGAATCTAAAAGTTCATACATACCTATATTATGTTCTGCCGAAATAGGGATATATTCATCAAATCCAAGTTCATAAAAATCATAGACATGATCTTCAGATTGTTTATTGTCTACCTTATTAATAGCAACAATAACACGCTTTCCAGATTTACGAAGCATGTCTCTTGCGACCCTATCATTTTCCGTTAAACCCTCTTTTCCATCGACAACAAAAACAACAGCATCACTTTCTTCAATGGCAATAGATGCTTGTATTTTAATTTCTTCATTAAAAAGGTCTCCACTAACATCAATTCCCCCAGTATCAATTACTGAAAAAAGTTTGTCTTTATAACTTGCCTCACTATAAATACGATCTCTTGTAACTCCAGGAGTATCCTCAATAATAGAAATTTTATTTCCGACAATTTTATTAAATAAAGTACTCTTTCCTACATTTGGACGTCCAACTAACGAAACAATTGGTAAATTCATGGATATCACCCTCTTTCTACCATCCTATTCTAACATAAAAAAAGAAAAAAGAGAAGTATATACTAACTCCATTCAGGATAAACACAAGAATTACAAAATTTTTGTTCTAAAAAATTTAACTTGTTCGCTTGTTTTAATACTATTCTTAACATATAATTTTTATAGGAACATTTGATGTGAGTGTCGTCCTCCAATCTTGAGAAAGAAAGGAGGGATACAATGAAGAAAAGAACTTTTATAATTAAAGTCCTTCGTCTTATTGCTATCATTTTATTACTGCTTACCTTATTGGTAATAGCAATAAAAATATGACACTCTTTCAGCTATGATCGAGTGTCAACACTAATATTTTAGAGGCGACATTCACTTGCGAAATCAAATGTTCCTCTTTTTTTATTTTATGCAAGTTTCTTTAACATATTCATCATAACATTTTTTTTAGTCCTTGTCAAAATTTTTTATCTAACATTATGATACTGCAATCATAACCTTCACCATATATTAGACAATTCATTGCATCAAAAAAGAATAGCAAGAACTACTCTTTTTTAAACTAATTATTTACCACAATATCTCCACAACTATTTTGAATGCGAAGCATAATCTTTGATTCCCTATAATTATTTCGAATATTCTTATCTCCTAAACTAGTATTTGCATCAATATAGATTTCATTTGTAAATCCAATTTCAATATCTCCATAAGAGTTTTTAATAGAAGAACCTTTCTTAAGATTCACTTCCCGAATATTTACCTCTCCACAATCTTCCTTAATATCTAAATAATAATCGACTTTTTGAATATTAATATCCCCATAATTATTTTGAACTTTTAAATTAGAAACTGTCCCAATTACCACGTCACCAGCAGAACATTCAATATCAGCATCTACTACCTGATCAATACGGATATCACCATAGTCATTATGAATTTTTACACTTTTGCTTTCCCCAATCGTAATATCCCCATATTTTTGATCCAAAGTAATTTCTGCATTTAAGAATTTCTCAATTTCTGTATCCCCATATTTACTATCAATTTTGATAAGATGACTATATTCCTTTGGTAAATATACTTCCACTTTAGGGATGGTTTTTCTAAAGCAAAAGAAATGACAATCCTTTTCATCTATACGGATATTTAGTTTTTGATTTTTAGTATCTACTGTAACTGTAATATCATCTTCATTTCCATACCCTAACACTTGTACTTTTTCATCCAAGGACTCTTTAATATAAATATTTCCTGAGTCTATATTCATTTCTATACGATTAAAATCTTCTGTATAGATTTGATCTAATACTAAAGTTTTACTTTCTATCTGAAACATCGTAAAACTACGAAATCTAAAATTTCCATTCAGCATAAAAATCAAAAATGTAATTAATCCAATCACTAAAACTGAGAGTAAAGCAATCATAGTAATAATGAGTGTTCTATTTTTCATTTTCTGTACCTCCTAATAAAAATAGGAGTTTTATAATTTCAACAAGCAAACCATAGACTACCCATAGAATCCAAGTAATATGCCAAGCCATGGTTGTAAAACTAATCAATAAATAAATTACCAAAATAACCATTGATAAGATACTATCGATCTGCTTTTCTAATTTAGAGCGTCTATCTTCCTGCTTTTCTTTTCTCTTTCGATACATGATACAAGTATAGACAACAATAAAAGTAGCAATACCACAAATAAGTAAAAAGATAGCAGACGATAACACAGGATCCATCTTATAAACAGGAATCGCTATCATAATCCATACAATCGATATAAAATAAGTCAGTACTGAAATGCTAATTCCAATTGCTTTTTTTCTTCGAATCCCTTCATCATAACTTGAATCAATAGATTTTTCAACCGTCTCAAAATTTTCTGTTTCCTCTTTCCTTTTCATCATCAATAACTCATCTGCTGAAATATCATAAAGTTCACAAAGAGGGGCGATTTTATCAAAATCTGGCATGCTCTGGTCCGTTTCCCATTTTGATACTGTTTGTCTACTAACATTTAATTGATCAGCCACTTCTTCTTGAGATAAGTGTTTTGATTTCCTTAACTCCAATAACTTTTCTCCAATACTCATTCTTTCCACCTCATTAAAAATTATATACTTTTTAATAGTTGCATTCCACCTTTTAGAGTTGGAAATTTGTCAACCAAACTTAACATTTTAATAAAATAATCAAAAGAATAAATCATTTCTTTATTTTATGAGCAGTAATCACTGTATAACTACTTGCATTAACAGTAAGAAGGATATCCTTATTCTGAATATACCAATTTTTCCCCTTTCGAGTAATTTTACTTTCCCCATCACTTACTATTTTCTGACACCCCAAAATCAAATCCTCAACTTTCAAAGAAAGATTCCTTTCAATTCTCTCTAGTCCCATTTCTGTTGTATGTATTTTATCTAAATTAGAAAGTAATATATCTTTCATAATAAACTCCTTATTTCTAAAATTCATTCGTAAAGAAAATAATTTAATTTACTTCTCGAACCCCATTGTCTTGTCCAATCTTAATAATACTAAATCAAATCATTTCATAATTGATAGGCACCAAATGGTCTTCCATCAACGTTTTTCTTATTATATTTCTCTTCTTCCTTTTCATTTATTATACCACAAAAAAAGCAAATCAAACGACTTGCTTTCTTTTCTTATCTTTACCCTAGGGCAATATCTAATACCATCATAATCACAAATCCAATCGTAACACCTATGACACCTAAAGATGATTTTTTACCACTGTGCATTTCTGGAATTAATTCTTCCGCTACTACATAAATCATAGCACCCGCTGCAAAGGATAGTAAATAAGGTAAAAGTGGTACTACTAGATTTAGTAATAAAATAGTGGAAAAAGCTGCAATCGGCTCAACAACCCCAGATAAGACACCTGCCAAAAATGATTTTTTCTTACTGCTACCTTCCATCTTCATCGGCATCGAAATAATCGCACCTTCTGGAATATTTTGAATGGCAATTCCAATCGCTAAAACGATAGCTTCAATCAAAAGGATTCCCGAATTTCCTGATAAAAATCCTGCGAAACAAACTCCAACTGCCATTCCTTCTGGAATATTATGAAGTGTAACCGAAAACATTAACATATTAAATTTCTTACCATCTTTTCTAGATTCTACTCTTTCCGCTATTTTATTGACCAATATCAAAAATAATACGCCGAAGATAAATCCAACCGCTGCAGGAATCCATACCATTTTATATCTTCCTTCTGCCATTTCTACAGATGGTAAAATTAAAGACCAAACAGAAGCGGCAATCATCACACCAGATGCAAAGCCAATCATCAATTTCTGAAACTTTTCATTCATATTTTTTTTCAAAAAAAAGACAAAAGCACTACCAAGACTTGTTCCTATAAAGGGAATGAGTATTCCTAAGATACTATACAAGATATTTTCCATATTCTTTTTCTCCCAACTATTGTATAGTATGCAAAAAAGAAATAATGGGAAACTCTAAAAAAGAAAAACAGTCTATGCTAATACATCAACCATTCATAAATTGAACATTTAAATGTCATAAAAATCTCTATATTCAATCATTTAATTACTATCATTTTTTACGATATAATTAAAATTTTCATTTTAATCTACTAGTTCAACACTAGTATCTAGTGATTGAATTTTTTGAATTACTTCTTGATGTTCCATACTCCCTAAATAAGATGAATCTAAACGATTATCCTGATCTAAATATGTATATTTAAACTTTAAAATTTTCTCTACTGATTCGTTAATTCTCTCTTCACTAATATTTTTTCGAATAATTTCAATTGCCTGTTTACTTCCACTAGGCATTAAGAGTAAATCTACCCCTGCTTCAATTGCCTGTGTATAAATTTCTTCTTTGGAATAATTTTTTGTTAGGGCACCCATATTTAGAGCATCCGTAATAACTAATCCCTGATAATTCATTTTTTGTTTTAAAGTATTCGTAACTACAACTTTAGACAAACTAGCAGGTGTATTATCTCCAGTCAAATTAGGTAGTGCAATATGCCCAATCATCATAATTTTAGCACCACTAGAAATAGCATTTTGAAATGGAATGAGTTCTAGACTAGACAATTCGTCATAGTTCTTCTGCACAATTGGTAAACTGACATGAGAATCAGTTTCCGTATCTCCATGCCCTGGAAAGTGCTTATAAGTAGCAATGACTCCATTTTCTTCCAAGCCTTTAGCTAAATGAATCCCCATATCAGATACTACTTGTGGATCACTACTAAAACTTCTTTTACCAATGACCGTATTTAAAGGATTAGAATAAACATCCAAGACAGGAGCATACACAACATTAACACCAATCGTCCTTAATTCTTCTGCCATAACTCTTCCAACTTGATAAGCTAAGTCCAAGTCACCCATCGAACCTAAATCATACATATCTGGTATATTCGTAACTTCTACATCGGAAATTCCTTGGAATCGTTGGACAGATCCACCTTCTTGGTCGATAGAAATAATCATTGGAATTTCACTATTTTTCGTGATATCATCTACAAATTTTTTTGTTTGATTATAGGTAGTAATATTTTCTTTCATTAAAATAAATCCACCTGGTTTTACTTCCTCCAAAACACTTTCCAAATTGCTATCTACTGCATCACTCATATAATATAAGACTAACATCTGAGCAATCTTTTCATCGAGTGTCATATGCTTCATCCGATACTCCACTTTTTCATCAATGGTCATTTTGTCAAAAGGCTTCCCCGATTTCAACATGAGAAAAAAACCAGATCCAATACAACCAAAAGAAATAATCAATAAGAAAACTGCTAGTTTTTTCATAACCCCTCCTAATTATGATTTCATTATAACATGGATCTGATAAAACGAAAAGATTAGAACATTCTTTTGCAAAAGAAAAACAGCCAATATGACTGTTGTTTTCTAATCAATCGGAATCAGCTCGTATTCTCTACTACCCATTCCTTGCTTTTCAGCACATTCAATCGTTAATAATCCATTACGGGATTCAATTCTTTCTACTAAATGATCTCTTCCTGAATCATCGGATTGATAAACCAAATCGATACATGCTTGATCGAGTGCAACTGGGTCAGTAGATGCTAAAATACCGATATCTTTCATACAAGGATCTTCTGCGACATTACAACAGTCACAGTCAACAGACATATTAACCATCGCATTAATATAGACAATTTTCCCCCTGTAAAAATCCGTAATTGTTTTCGCAGAATCAGCCATCGATCTTAAGAAGTTATCATGATCAGCATTCATCAACTCATCAAAAGAAGCATGCTCTACTCCAGATGTATGAATATAACTTTTTCCTTCGGAAGAAGCAAGACCAATCGAAAGATTTTTAATTGCTCCACCAAAACCACCCATTGGGTGTCCTTTAAAATGTGATAATACTAGCATAGAATCATAATTTTTCATCTTAGAACCGACGATATTCTTTTGAATGACAGTCCCACTTGGATTTTCTAAAATTTCTTCTCCATCACTATCTAAAATATCAACCTCAAAATATTTACTCCATCCATGTTTCTCCATCAATTTTATATGTTTTTCAGTCGTATTTCTTGACCCTTCATAAGCAGTATTACATTCCACAACTGTTCCATGCACATGTTCAATGATATCTTTGACAAATTCTGGTTTCATATAATTTTGATTTCCTTCTTCTCCAGAATGTAATTTAACGGCAACCTTTCCAGGAAGGGATACTCCTAATTTTTCATATAATTTTATAAGACTTTTACCTTCAATTTTCTTTGTAAAATAAACCTTTGCCTTTTCCATATGATCCACCCTTTCTTTTTCATTATGTTTAATATATCATAGTTTTATACAAAATAATGCTATTATTTTAAAATTCCTTATGAATATAAATTCTCTCTGATACTTTATAAGATACATATAACATAATAGCGATTAGAATTGGTGATAGAACCGCTATATAATTTTCAAGAAAAGAAACTGATTCGATTGAAAAATCAACAAATTTACTTACAATTCCACCGATAATAGCAGTTCCAAAAGCAATAATAAAGATTCCAATTCTTGCCTTTTCAACACCGAATTTATAAATCGATGGATACATCAAAGACTGTATTAAGAACGTAGCAAACAACACACCTAATAAACTTGAAAATATATCTGGATAAGAAATGGTTTGTTCTTTCACATAAGAAATAATCAAAGAAGAAGTAGTAACCACTGCAGTCGTAGCCAAAATCATAAGCAAAGTAGACAAGTATTTTGCCCTCACACTATTTTTTCTCCCTCCTGGTAAAGTACAAAGATAACTATCCCAATGATTGTACTGATCATAACTAAAAGTAGAAATCATAAGCATAACACTCATAAAAGGTAGTAAAAATGATAAATCCATTTCCCCTTCCATTGCCATCATTCCGTAAATAACTAACAAGATAACGAAAAATTTCAAATTACTTTTCAGCATTAAAATATCTTTTTTAATAAATCCTAACATTATTTAACCCCCTTAATCATTAAAAACATCAAATCATCCAATGTAATTTTGTCAATCACTTCATAATGATACTTTTTTATAAATTTCTTTTTATTTTCAACTAACACTTCATATTCACATTTTCTTTTTATATATTGAATATAATCGTTCGAATCTAACTTTTGAAATTCCTTTTCGGTACATTTCACAATTCCATACTCATTCAGTAACTCATCACAAGTCTTAGATAAAATAATCTCTCCATCATTGATAAATGTAATATAGTCTGCAATATGTTCTAAATCTGTTGTAATATGACTAGATAAAAGAATAGAACCATCTTCTTTTTCTATAAATTCTTGGAATAACCCAATTACTTCATTTCTAGCGATTGGATCTAACCCACTCGTAGGTTCATCTAAAATTAAAAGTTTTGGATGATGAGAAAGTGCAGTGACAATTTCTAATTTCTTTCTCATTCCTTTAGAAAATGCTTTAATTTGTTTTTCCTTTGGTAATGAAAATTGATCCAAATATTTAAAATAAAGATTAGAATCCCACTTCTTATAAATATCCTTCATAATACTATCAATATTAGTTGGCGTTAATATTTCAGGAAAAAACATATCATCTAAAACAACACCAATTTCTTCTTGTATTTGATTTGGATTTTTCCGAGAATCCAAACCAAATATTTTAATTTCACCCGCATAATTTTTAATAATATCTAAAATAGCTTTAATAGTCGTTGTTTTCCCTGCTCCATTTTCTCCTATAAACCCCATAATCATTCCTTGTGGTAATTGAAAATTAATATTTTTTAGTTCAAAACCACTATATTTTTTAGATAAATCTTTAACTTCTAAAACACTTTTCATTACGATTCCTCCTCATATAAAATATCTAACCTTTCTTCAATCATAGTTCTTTCAATATGATTCTTTTTAGCAATACGAACTGCAGCATCAAGCAAGTTTTCTATTTTATTTAACAATTCCTCTAAAACCACTTCTTGATTGATTTCTGCAACATAGAAGCCTTTGGAGGGAATATTAGTTACATATCCCTCTTTTACCAATTCTTCATAGGCGTTTTTAGTAGTAATTACACTACATCTCAAATCCTTCGCGAGGGTTCTAATGGATGGTAATAGTTCATTTGCCTTTAATTCATTTGAAACAATCTGTGTTTTTATCTGCTCCTTAATTTGTTCATAGATAGGAACACCACTTGAATTACTAATTATTATTTCCATGCTTCACCTCACTGTATATATAAATTATATACAGTATATACAATTTTGTCAATAGAAAAATATTCTTTACAAAACAAAGCAAAAAAACATACTTTTTGGTTGTATTATAAATGGTGTTGGTGATTATTTTTATTTAATAAAAGTACATAAAATTTGATACAATGTAATTGCTTAATAAAACATTGAAAGGAATCAAATCTACGTACACTAATGATTATATATTAAATTTATTAAATATTTAATATTAAAGACAAAAATATTTTTATCTATTCTAATAATATTGTGGAAAAGAAAATAAAAGGTAAAACTTATAAAATTATTGAAGGCTTTTTAACTTATAGACCTAATCATTGTCCTGGTTGTGGATGTATTAATCAATCTTCTAATGACATTATTAAATGGGGTTTTAGAAAAAACTGTAAAATTAAGATTCCTAAAATTTCTAACTGTTATTCTTTATTACTCCTTCATAAACAAAAATTCTTTTGTAAAAACTGTAATAATACTTTTATTGCTGAAACTAATCTTATTAATAAAAATATTTCTAATAATTTAGAACTTAAAATTAATCTTGAACTAATGGAAAAGAAAAGTGAAAAAGATATTTCAAAAAGATTAGACGTTTCTGTTTCCAAAATAGATAGAAAATTTACTGAAATATCTTCACACACTGTTTTAAGACATTCTCATTTACCTAAATCTATGAACTGGGATGAATTTAAAGATACTAAAGGTAAGATGGCTTTTATTATTACCGATAATGACAAAGGTAATATTTTTGATATGAATGATTCTAGAAAGTCTAGAGATTTAGAAAAATACTTTAAACGATATCCTAAACAAGAAAGAGATCAAGTGAAGCATATTTCTACCGACTTTTATTCTGGTTATATTTATCTTGCTAAAAAACTATTTAAAAACGCAGATATTTCAATAGACAGATTTCATATAGTAATACAGGATTATGTTGCTTTAAATTCTACTAGAGTTAAACTTTGCAGTAAATCCAAATTACAATAAATTAAAAGATTATTGGAAGTTAATTGTCAAAAACGAAAATTTCCTATCTAAAAAAAAGAAATACTCAAAACATTTCAAAAAAGAAATATCTCAAAAAGAAATTGTGCAATATTTAATCCATACTAATATCACGTTAAAAGATACGTATGAATGCTATCAAGGATTAATTCATTAAAAGAAAAAGATTTTAACAAATTCAAATCAATAACATTTAATCAAAATAAAAATTTATCTTCAAAATGATTCAAGCCTTAAAATTATACAAGGAAAATATAAAATATATTGAAAACTCTTTTAAATATGATATAAATAAAGAAGTTATTGAAGGAACAAATAATTTAATTAAATGTATTAAGAGAATTGCTTTTGGTTATAAAAAATATAGTCATCTTGTAGCGCGTATATTTTTAATTCAAGGCATTATAAAAGAGTGATTAAAAATCACCCTATATAATCAATTCATTTATCAAATTTATTGTTTAACAACACTATTTGACAAAGAACCAAAAAAAGTGGTTATCAAAATAATAATGCAATCTAAAATAATTTATAAATAGCTGATTCAAACTATGAATGTAATTTTCTCACCTTACTAGAAATAAAGTTTGTTAGCATGATAAACAATAAAATGAATAACAAAAGTACTCCCATATTAATAAGAATTGGTCTTAAACTTTCAAAGTTAAATACCTCCATTGTCTTTAGACTTTCATTCGTATTAATATACCAGTAGGATGGAAGAAGATGGGCAATATTTAAAACGAAATCTGGTAAATATTCTACTGGTACAAAAGCACCACACAAGAAACTTGATCCTAATGCTACCACGTTCACAATTCCATTAATTGCTTCTCGATTATGGACTAAGTTTCCAATTAGAAAAGCAATAGATAAAGCACATAATGTAAAGATAAAGGAGTTTAACATATAGAATAAAATATGTGTAGTAAATATGGAACTACCGAAAAGGACAAAGCTAACGAGTACGTAAAAGGCCCATAAAAGGCAAGCAAATAAAGCATTAGAAAGCAATAACTTTCGATTGTACCTTTTGTAATTCATACTACTAATAATCGTTCTCTTTCTAATTTCTTCCCTTCCAAAACTAAATAAAACCATACAGATTACAAAGACACAACCTGCCAAAATACTGTAATTTGCAAAATTGTAATAATTAGCTACTTCTGCCAAATGGTCAGTATCTAACTTGGAGGTCACCTGGATATTCGTCTTTTTATCCAAAGTCTTTTCTATATTTTTAATAAGCTCTTCTTCCGAAGAAAAAGTATCACGATAAATATTTGCAAACTTTAAATATTTTTCTAAGTACATTTCAGATAAACTCGCCAAATAGTCCCCCGTTCCTTGTACCTCAATCGTAGGATTTTTGTGTTCTAAAAAATCTTGACGAAAGTTTTCAGGAATCGTAATAATATAATTCACATCTCGATAAAAGATAGCATCCTTAATTGCATTCTCACTATCCTTTAAAGGTACAATATTAGCGTTTCCTTCTAAATAATGAACAAGCGATTCAGTTATTCCTTCCATTTTATCATAATTTTGGATAAAAACATCTGGCCTTTCAGCAACAAAGTTTGAAGTATTATCTCCTGCTTTCATATTAAAAGCTGCGAAAAAGATTAAAATAACACTATAAAGAATTATAGTTCCTTTACAACTTTTTAATACTTTTAAAAATGCTTTAAATATACTCATACTTCTGCCTCCTCAAACAAAGTGTCGAAATCCCAATCAGCAAAAGAGAAAATAAGACTAGGCTAATGACATTGAAAAAGTAACGGTCTAAGGTATCATAATAATAGAGTGCATAAAATCCATCCGTAATCATATTGACAGGATTGAGGTAATTGACAAGTGGAATATTTTTATCAATAACATACTTCATCGTAATTCCCATCATCCCAGCTAAGACACATCCAAACATCGTAAAAGCAATCATAACCCCTACCTTCGTATTTTCATTTGATTTAAAAATAGATGCAACAAAGATTCCTAGAGAAAGTCCAGCGAGAGAACCTACCAAACTGAGAAGAATAATTAAAGGAAGATTATTTCCATAATCGACATGAATCACAAAAATCGTATAAAGGAACAAAAGAAGAAGTCCAATTAACTGCGTAAGATAACTGCTACAAGCGCTACTTAAAACTAGCTTTGCTTTAGAAATCGGTGCAACAGACACTCTCTTTCCATTATGACTCATATTGGCTAGGCACTGATTCATCGCTGTCATCCCTAAAATTCCGCCATATAAACAAGTCATTGCAATTAAAGTGTAATATTCAATCATCGTATAACTTAAATTTTTACTAGACATATCTTGAATTTGAATATTTTCTTCATTTAACTTTTGAACAATATTCGTATAAAGATCTTGATACCAAGAATCAAAATTCTCTGTTCCTGCTTTCGTATCTTTTGTTAGATCTTGAACATGATCATTCACCCATTTTTCAGAAATATTTTTGAATACTTCTTGCGTTTGTAAAATCTCTCCCACGACAGATTGAAATACAGTTTCATTAATTCCACTCCGATTTACAACTACACGTGAATCATTTACACCTTCTAATACAAAATATCCAGTAATCTGATTTTTAGATAAAAGTTCCTCTGCTTTTTCTTCCTCTACATATTGAATATTAAATAACTGAGTATCGCTACCCTCTTCTCCAAGATTTAAAAAGACCTGATTAAATAAAGAAGTTGAATCTCGATCTAAAAAATCATTTTCAACAATTGCGATATCGATAATATCTAGTTTTTCATTTTTTTCGATATCTTGAAAGGCCATATTAAATAGAGTTCCTAATATAATTGGAAAGGCAAACGTCCAAAATATTAGCATTTTATTTCGAAAAAGGCTTTTAAAAGAATACTTAAAATTATGAAAAAACATTAGTCTCTAAGTTCCTTTCCAGTAAGTTCTAAGAATACATCATTTAACGTAGGACGTTCTGAGAAAATCTTATGATACTTTATTTTATTTGCCTTTAAATAGTCCATTAATTCTACCAAATTATTTTTGCCTTTTTTATATGTAATACATAAAAGCCCATCACAGTAACTTATATCTTCCACATTCTTAAATGCACTGATTTCCTTCATATATTTCTCATCTAAATCAAGAACTTCTACGGTTACCTTTTCCTCTAATTTGGCTAAAGATTTTAATTCATCGGTAGTACCACTCGCAATGATTTTTCCTTTATCTAAAATAATTACTCGGTCACAAAGGATTTCTACTTCTTCCATGTAGTGTGTTGTATAGATAATGGTAGCCCCCTGATCTCTAAGAGTTTTAATACCATCTAATATATTATTTCTACTCTGAGGATCTACCGCAACGGTTGGTTCGTCTAAAATAATAAGTTTGGGTTTATGTGCAACTCCACAAGCAATATTAAGTCGTCTTAAAAGTCCTCCTGATAACTGTTTAGGATAGAATTTTTTAAATTCCTCTAATCCAACTAGGGAAATCGCATCTTCTACATATTGCTTTCTAAGTTTTTTATCCTCGATATAAAGTCCACAGAAATAGTCAATATTTTCAATCACTGTCAGTTCCTCAAAAACAGCGACCTCTTGAAAGACAACTCCTATTTTTTCTTTCAAATCATACGCATTCGGGTTCATCTCTTTACCAAAAATTTGAATTTTCCCCTTAGAAAAATTCAGTAAAGAAAGTAAACAATTAATGGTCGTAGACTTCCCACTTCCGTTAGGACCCAAAAGCCCTAAAATCTCTCCTTCTTTAACCCCAAAGGATAAATCATACACCGCTTTTAAGTTTTTATACTCTTTGGTTAAATTTTTAACTTCAACTACATATTTCATTTTCTTCCTCCATTAGTTTCTTATACCCCTCTAGCATTTCTAAAACCGTTCTTCCTAAAAGTTCATCAATTTCTTCTTTAGAAAATTGAATCGTCCTAGTTGCTACTAAACAAGCAATTCCATGTGTAAAAATCCATACTTTAATATGAAACTTTTTTTGTTCCTCATAGGAAAGTCCTGTAAGAGTCTGACCAGACTTTATAATATGATCTCCTAGTACATCTGCCATCAGAAAGTCTTCTGCATCTAAAGTTGTCTCCTTCATAAAAAGAATTTTAAAGAACTCTGGATAATCAAATGCAAACTGAATATAAGAAAGTCCAATTTTTTTATAGGCATTGGGCTGATCTCTACCGCTTAAAAGGTACTCCTTATATTTCTCATAAATTCTATGATGTACTTCCTTAATTAGCTCCTCCATCGTTGTAAAATTATGGAAAATTGGCTGTACTGAACACCCAAGTTGTTTGGCAATTCTTCTAGCATTCACACAACCAAGACCCTCTTTTTGAACAAGTTCATAAGTAGTTTTGATAATATCTTCTCTACAATATTTCCGAATCGGCGGCATACTTCACCTCTTTCTATAACTTTTGTTATATAACAATTGCTATTTTATCATGAAAGAAAAACCTTGTAAAGGAAATTACAAGATTTTACTGAATCACAGATAAAGAAGAAAAATCTACTGTAATACTACCAACACCACCATCGATTTCAATACGATTATTACCACTACCAAAGGATGCATCTTTGGAATAATTCTCTCCATCGATTTGGATACTTCCAACTCCTTTTTCCACGTGGATTCGATAATCCTCTTTCGTTCCTAATAATTTTAAATTAATTTCTCCAACACCAGAATCAATATCACTATTTCCTGTAAGCATTGCTTCAATATCAATGTTACCAACACCAGCATCCAAATCCAAATTGTTTAACATAGAAGAATCAATATCAATTTTTCCAGCACCACCATCAATATTTGTCTTTGAAAAATCACCTTCGTTAATTTTTAAAACACCGGCTCCTTGTGATATCTCCAATTGATCCGCTACAATTTTATCAATTTCAATTTTCCCCGCACCAGAATCAATTTCTAAATTACGAAGAATCGTATCCGTTGGAATGGTAACCACAATTCTTCCAGAACTATTTCCCATCCAAAACCAATTTCTTTTTTCCTTAATTTTTAAAGTACCATTTTTTTCACTAGAAGAAAAATAACGACTAACATTGGTTGCATCTACACGGAAATCATCTCCTGACTCAATTAAAATATCAGAATAATGAACATCAATATCAATCGAATGAACATCCTGATAGGTTTCTGTAAAACTTTCCCCACCCTCAGAACCACCAGTAACAATGATATCGATAATTCCGACTGCACTTAAAATCGCACTGGCAATACCAACGATAAGCATAATACCAAAGGCAATTGCACCATACTTAATTCCTTTTTGTAAATTTGTCATTTAATATCAACACCCCCAAACATGGAAAATGCTTCGATATAAATCGTTTCCTTATTTTCCTCAGAATTAGTAATCCTATTAGAAACGCCTCCAAAAATCGGAGTAGATTTTACTTTAACATTCACATCATTAGGGACAATAATTTCAATTCCACCAAAGATGGCACTTGCTTCAATCGTCGTTTCCTTAGAAAGTTTTGCTTTTCTTAAATCAAGTACAATACTACCAAAAATAGCATCCAAAGAAGCACCCTCAAATTTTTCATTCGTCTTATCCACTTTTTGTCCCGCAAAAGTCGCAACAATTGCTTCTAGTCCATTCTTTTTTCCTTCACGAACCTTTTCTGAAATTTTAGTTTTTAAAGTATTGTTAAAAATCATCGAAAGTCCAACAATAACTAAAATCGTAGGTAAAATAAGTTTGGCAATAAAATCAAACTCTAAAATATCTCGTGAAACTAGTAGTAGGGCAACTCCAATTAGAAGACCAATAATATCTCCAACCTTATCTCCCTTTTCAAAATCAAGTAGACCAATAAAACAAGGGACAATAATAAATAGAGTCCACCATCCATCAAAGAAAATATCAATGTCCGTTACCCCAAAACTATTAAGCCCAATCACTAAGCCAATTCCTATTAAAACAATTCCCCATAAACCTTTACTAATATTTTTCATATATTTCTCCTTTTCTTTTTTTCTATTTTTCTTTCTTATAAATTTTCCCACAAGATTTACACGTAATACTTAGATTATAACTTTGAACCTTATCCTTTAAAATAGTAATTAAAGGAGATTGATCGAAAGGACAACAAAGTCGATTCTTAACAATTACCATATCTTGATTAGAAGTACTTCCTTCTTTACTATCTTGAAAATCTAAAAAAGCATACCCCTTACTTCCACAATTACATACATATTCGAGTTTTAAAGAGTCATACGTCGAATAACATAAATAGCCAATATTTTGATTACAATTCGTACAATAAGTCCAACCACCATAATTTGTAGCCAACCTTGTATTTTCTAATTCTTTATTTCTTAATACTCTTCCCAAAAATAAACCTCCTAAAATGATTTGTATTTTTCTACGATATTTCAATCACTTATTTCAATTTAAGTATATCATAAATCAGATAAGCCTGTCTTCTTTTTTTCATTTCCTTTAAAAATTATAATAGCATTTCTCATTAAATACTACCAATTACAGTTGGAATTTTAAAGGACTAACCATAACATTTCCCCCATTTTAGGAAATCATAACCCCATTTTTTAAAACTTCATCTACAGCTTCTCCATAAATCACCTTACCAAATTCAAAACAATAGGTTTTATCTAAAACTCTAGGTAATTCCATGTAATAATTTCCTTGATAATAATATTTTTTCCCAAAAAAATATTCACTATCCATAAATTCCAATAACATACGACTATTCGGATGAAATGTTATATTAAAATCAATCGTTGGATAATCACTCTCCCACTCCATCTCAAAGATAAAATACTTTCCACATTGATAACATTCCACATCATAAATCCCATCCAATAAATAATGATATTTACGATTTAAATAAATACCAATTTCTTTTAAAATCAGTCCAAGATTGTTTCTATTTTCAATATCAATCTGACTCATCATCTCCACATTTAAAATATCTTGATCTAAAAATTCTACTTTCAAAGTACCACCTATCATATCGTATGTAAAAAAAGTGATTTTGATGTAAAAAAGGCGCTTAAATTAAATCGTCTTCTTCATTCTTTAAATAATGTTCAATTTTATTTAATACTTCTTCTCTTCCTAGTTTCGTCATACTAGAAAATAAAATCAAATCATCTCCCATGACTAAATCTAAGGTATCTAAAATTAGTTTTTTATTCTTATCCATTTTACTTGCGCCTACTTTATCTACTTTTGTAGCTACTACAGTGACAGGAATATTATAGTACTTTAGGAAATTATACATAAGCAAGTCATCTTCCGTCGGTTTATGACGAAAATCAATTAGCATAAACACTCTCTTTAATTGCTCCCTTTTTTCCAAATATTCTTCAATCATTTTCCCAAACTTAGATTGTGTTCTTTTATCGACAGCTGCATACCCATAACCAGGAACATCGACTAAATAGAATTCTTGATTAACTAAATAAAAGTTTAATGTTTGTGTTTTCCCAGGACGAGAAGAAATTCGAGCGAGATTTTTCCTGTTAATTAAGCAATTGATAAAACTACTTTTCCCTACATTACTTCTTCCTACTAGCATAAATTCTAATTTTTGATCCGTAGGATATTGACTGCGCCTAACTGCAACCACATGAAGCATGGCATCCGTTATTTTCATTATTCTTCTACTCCTTCCATATCTTGGATATATCGATCACAAACACGATCTAAATCATGAATTAAAAGTTCTGCTTCTTCCATCGTTGTAACTCTCGCACCACTCGCAAACTTATGTCCTCCACCATGATATTTTTCAGCAACAGTATTAATGACTGGTCCACGAGAGCGAATATTGATTTTAATAATCTCATTTTTCTTATCCTCAGAAATCATAAGCCATACTAAGATTTCATCAATATAATTAAAGTTATTTACCATGTTCCCCGCACTTCCAACATCGGCCGAGAATTTACTAATTACATCGGATGTTAAAATTAGATATCCAACTCCATTTTCAGTCACTTTCATATTCTGTTCAATATAACCTTGAAGTCTCACTTCATGAAGTGGTCTCATATAAAGCTGTTGATATAAATGAGGTAAATCTAATGAATATTCTTTTAGTATTTTAGAAACAAAAGAAAATAAAGAACTATCCGAATTAAATAAAAAGCGATTTGTATCAGAAACAAGTCCAATAAATAATTTTTCAATAATAGATTGATTTCTCTTTAACTTTGTCTGATAAAGAAGTTCTAATACCAATTGGCAAGCAGAGGATTTCGTATCTTCAATCAGTTCCAAATTACAAAATTCTTCTACAAAAGGATGATGATCTATTTTTATCTTATAGGCAAAGGAATCAATTTCGGTAGAATCTACTCTTTTTTTATCTGGTGTATCTAAAACAATCAGAAGTGACTTTGAAAAATCGATATCCTCAAGTTTATCAAGGGCACCAAGATAAGAAAATTTCGCTCCCCCTGTTCCAACTGCTAAAACGCATTTTTTTGGAAATGTTAAAAGAATAGACTCTTTTAATGCAATTTGACTTGCCATAGCATCAGGATCTACTCCAATATGTCTTGCAATCACAATCGTATCATACTTTTTAATCGCCTTATAAATTTTTTTAAGCATAAATTTCTTCCTATCTATTCTCCAATTAGAGAAAGTGTATCCTCAGCAATCATTAACTCCTCATTCGTAGGAACTACAAAACACATAATCTTAGAGTCTTCACTACTAATTTTAATCTCTTCACCACGTACTTTATTAGCCTCCGTATCAAGTTTTATTCCTAAACAATCCAGTCTATTCATAATAGCTTCTCTTGCTTCGGATGCATTTTCACCAAGACCCGCAGTAAAGCAAATAACATCAGCGCCACCTAATCTAACATAGTACATAGCAATATAATTGACAACGGTCTGAACATACTTATCAAATGCCAATTTACATTGTTCATTTCCATCCACTACCCCCTGATATATATCGCGAAAATCACTCGCACACTCGCTAAGTCCTAAGAATCCAGAGCGTTTATTTAAGTCATCCATCACATCAGACACACTCTTATCTTCTTTTTCCATAATAAATGGAATAATAGAGGAATCAATATCTCCACTACGAGTTCCCATCATCACACCAACGACTGGAGTAAATCCCATCGAGGTATCAATACATACTCCATCCTTTACGGCAGCAACACTAGCGCCACTTCCTAAATGACAAATAATTGCTTTATATTGATCCTTCCCAAATAATCTTGGAATCTGTTTACAAATGTAACGATAACTCGTTCCATGAAATCCGTATTTACGAATCCCATATTTTTGATACCATTCGTAAGGAACTGGATAAATGTATGTAGTTTTATCTAAAGTCTGATGAAAAGCAGTATCAAAAACTCCAACCATTGGTACATTAGGAAGAACCTTTTTAACAGCTTCTACTCCTAAGATATTAGCAGGAACATGAAGTGGTGCAAGTTCCGTATAACTTTTAAAATCAGACATTAATTCATCTGTAATTAAAGCACTTGTCTTATATTTATCAGATCCATGAGCTAAACGATGACCTACTCCTTCAATTTCATCTAAAGAATTAATAATTCCAAGAGAAATTAAACGATCAAGAAGCACTTCAACAGCTACAGTATGATTTGGCATATTCACTTCTTCTTTAATTTTTTCTCCATTATATTTTATAGTATAAAAACTTCCCTCTAAGGTTACTCTTTCAAAATAACCAGAAGCAATGCAAGTTTTCGTATCCATTTCAAATAAACTAAATTTTAGGGAACTACTTCCTGCATTAATTGATATTATTTTCATATTATCCCTCTTTTCTATAACAATTATTATACTACAAAAGAAAAGGAAAAGAAACTAGATTCTATTCAAATAAAAATCGAGTAGAGAAAACTTTTCAATAAAATATTGAATATTTTTCCCTCTCACACC
>CAJTXV010000021.1 GCA_910584255.1 uncultured Bacilli bacterium | reverse complement strand
ACGACTTATTGTTTTTTTGTAGAAAAAAGGTGTCACATCAATTGTAACGCTACACAATTTAACATTTCTTGATTTAATAAAACATGGATAAAAGCATATACTTATGATATAATGAATGTTAGGGTGTGGTAGAATGAAAGTTATTATTAGTGCTGGTGGAACTGGAGGACATATTTATCCAGCTTTATCCATTATTCGTAAAATTAAAGAAAAGGAACCACAAAGTGAATTTTTATATATTGGAACCACTAATCGAATGGAACATACCATTATTCCAAACGAGGGGATTCCATATTTTGGAATTGATATTTCTGGCATTAATCGAAAACATCTTTTCAAAAATTTTAAGGTATTCAAAGATTACAGACAAAGCGTGAAACTCTTAAAAAAGAAGATGAAAGAATTTAATCCAGATGTTGTGCTTGGTGTTGGTGGATATGTAACTGCACCAGTAGTATCTACTGCTAAAAAGTTAGGATATAAAACTTTGATTCATGAACAAAATTCAATTCCTGGAGTATCTAATAAGTTTTTATCAAAATATGCAGATCGGATTGGTGTATCTTTGGAAACAAGTATGCAATATTTTCCAAAAAAGAAAGTTTTCTTTTCTGGAAATCCACGTAGTGAAGAAATTCAAAAAGCAAAAGCAATTTCAAAAAAAGAGTTAGGATTATCTAATTCTAAACGACTAGTATTAATTGTTATGGGATCTTTAGGGTCTACTACAATGAATCAAAAACTAAAAGAAATTCTGCCATCGTTTGAAAATAAAGAATATGAAGTAATCCTCGTAACAGGAAAGGAATATTATGAGTGGTTTCACAATGTATATGTTCCTAGCAATGTCAAAGTAGTTCCTTACTTGAATCAAATGCTAGGAGTATTAAAAAGTGCGGATTTGATTGTGACACGTGCTGGTGCTTCTACAATTGCTGAGATTACTTCTATTGGACTTCCTAGTATTATGGTTCCTAGTCCTTATGTAACACATAACCATCAATTTAAAAATGCTAAGGCATTAGAAGAAAAGAATGCTTCGATTATTCTTGAAGAAAAAGACTTTACAAAAGAAACTTTAATTAGAAAAATAGATTTTATCTTGAATGATACAAAAGTTTATGAGAAAATGAAAAAGAGTGCTAAGGCACTAGGAGTAGAAGACTCTGCTACTAGGATTTATAAAGAAATTCGCACTTTGATAGATGGAGAATAGACATGGAAGAGTTATTAAATGAAATCAAAAAGGAAGAATATGGGAAAGTTTTAATAGATGTTTCGTTAAAGGACTACACTACCTATAAAGTTGGTGGTATTTGCAAAATTATGGTTTTTCCTAAAAATATTGATAATTTAGTACGTCTCATTCGAAAACTTAAAACAAAAAAAGTCTCTTATATGATTTTAGGCAAAGGATCTAACGTTTTATTTAGTGATTGGGAGTATTTAGGAGTTATTATCAAACTAGATCATTTGAATCATATTGTATGGAAGGGAAATAAAGTAGTAGTGGGTGCGGGTGCATCATTAATGAAGGTAGCCAGTATGGCTGGTAGAAAAGGGCTTTCTGGATTAGAATTTGCAACAGGAATTCCTGGTTCTATTGGTGGGGCTATTTATATGAATGCTGGTGCATATAAGAGTGATATGGGATATGTTGTTTCCTCTGTTAAAGTACTAACTCCAAGTCTTCGAGTAATTACAATGGTAAATAAAGAACTACAGTTTCATTATCGCACTTCTTTTTTAAAGACTCATCCTGGATATATTTGTTTAGAAGCAACTATCAAATTAAAGCCTGGAAAAAGAGAAGCAATTGAAACACTTGTTGAAGAAAGAAAAAAACGTAGACTATTAACTCAACCTTTAGAATATCCATCTGCTGGTAGTGTCTTTCGAAATCCAGAAGGTAGTTTTGCTGGAAAATTAATTGAAGACTTGGGATATAAAGGTCTTATGAAAGGTGGCGCTATGATTAGTGATAAACACGCCAACTTTATTATTAATTATCATAATGCCAAAGCCAGAGATATTAAAGATTTAATTTGTTTTATTCAGGAAGAAGTAAAGGAAAAATATGGAATCGAATTAACGATTGAACAAGAATTTAAGAATTGGGAGTAGGAATATTATGGAAAAACATGTAACCAAAAAAATACGCATTCGTTTATTGCCGGTCTTTGTTTTTTTATTGGTTATATTATGTATACTTCTTACAGGAAAAGTCGTGATGGATGCACCAATTCGTAACATTGTTGTGACTGGAAATCATTATCTGACAGATCAGGAAATCATAGAGATGGCTAAACTTGAAAATTATCCAAGTTTTATTCGAAGTTTTTTTTCTCCTTTAAAAGAAAATATAGAGAAGAATGCTTGGGTAAAGAAGGCAAGTATTAAAAGAACGTCTTTTGGAGTTGTTGAAATTAAGGTAGTGGAGAAAGAACCGCTATTTGAAAAAGTAGAAAGTAAGGTAATTGTGTTATCTGACGGAACTGAAATTCCAAGTACAAGTTTAGAGACTCCTGTATTAGGCCTTTTAAACTATGTTCCAAATACTAAGTATAATACTTTTGTCAAGCAGATGGGAAAAATTAATACTAGTATCCGATATTTGATTTCAGAAATTACTTATCTTCCGAATGAACAAGATAAAGATCGCTTTTTACTTTATATGAGCGATGGAAACTACGTATATCTTACCTTAACAAAATTTCAAAGTATTAATTATTATGAACAAGTTTTAGAACAACTGGCTGGTAAGAAGGGTATTTTATATTTAGATTCAGGAAATCATTTTCAAATCATGGAGAATGCTATTCAGTAATATTTGTTTTGAAAAGATTTAATCAAGAGTTTTTTGGTAAACTCTTTTTATTTTTTAAAAAGTTATTGACAAACATTAGTTTGATATTTATAGTAGATATAACGGAATGTAAAATTTGTTATGAGACTAGGAAAATCATAGAAAATATTATATAATATAAATAGTAATGGAGGTATTTCAAATGTATAGTTATATGACTGGAAAGGTAACAGGGGTAGAAGGGAATGCAATTTTATTAGAAGTTTCTAATATTGGTTATTTAGTAAATACTCCAAATCCTTATGCTTTTGATTTAAATCAAGAATATAGAGTATATATTTATCAACAAATTCGTGAGGATGAACATAGTTTATATGGTTTTAAGACGCAAGAAGAAAAGGCACTTTTTTTACGCTTAATTGCCGTCAAAGGATTAGGACCTAAAATGGCACTTCCAATTTTAGCAACAGGTTCTATTGCTGGAATTATGGATGCAATTGAGAGAGAAAATATTTTATATTTGAAAAAATTCCCTAAGATTGGAGAAAAATTGGCAAAACAAATTATTCTAGATTTAAAAGGGAAACTTTCTATTGATGTCAGTACAGTTGGAACTTCTGGTGGTTATGAAGAATTATTAGAAGTGTTACAGGGGCTTGGGTACAAAGAAAAAGAGGTAAGAGTTATTTTACCAAAAGTGGATACTAGTTTGACAATTGAAGAACAAGTAAAAGAAGCTTTAAAGCTATTACTAAAATAAAGGAGGATATCAAGTGACAGGATTTATAACACCAGAAAATCAATTTATAGATGCGGAATACTCTAATTTGCAAGAGGTCTGCAAGAAAATTTGTGAGGATCTTAGAAATCAGCAAGAATTTTTAAAATTTTCTAAAGGCTATACAAATTTTTCACCTTATTTTGATTTTGTTGTGTTTCATTTGAATTATGCTTTTATTGGTCCTTTTATAGAGGAAAAAGTAATTTTAGCTAATCGGGATGGTAGTTTGATTCGAATCGAGATGGATGATTTGACAGAGAAGTATGGCACTGTTAATTATCAAAATATAATGAAAAGTGTATCTCTTCCTTATTATCAGATGCTCTTGCCTTATATAAATCCATGTTCTGATAAAGAACTTCGATGTCAGTCTATTACAAATTCTAGATTGTATTCTTCTGTGATTACGAGTCAGGGAATGATGGTGATGTCTACCACTGGATTTGGTAGGAGGGGAAGTCATGGGGTTACGAATTTAACACTTTTAAATAGAATATTGATAGAACATCCAGAGATGGTTTCAGAATTACAATTATATATACAAAATGGCGGAAGCTATGATTACTTTTTATTAGAAGTTTGTGGCTATTTGCACTTTGTATCTAAAAAAGAGTGTGCTTTAATTATAAAGGGTGGTGAAAATCATTCTCCTATAGTTCAGGAATTTTTATCAGATAGAGAAATAGAGGGGTATAAAGTAGTGGATATTTCAAAAAAACGTAGAGAAAGGATTGCATAGTATGGAGGATAGAATTATTACAGGAGAGCGTATGGAAGAAGATTTATCTGACCAAAATATTCGACCTAATATTATTTCTGAATATATTGGACAAGAAGATGTGAAGGAAAATATTAAGGTTTATATTGAATCTGCTAAAATACGGAATGAATCTTTAGACCATGTATTACTATATGGACCACCAGGACTTGGAAAAACGACATTCGCAAATATTATTGCAAATGAACTTGGAGTAAATTTAAAAACGGCAAGTGGTCCTAGTATTGAAAAACCGGGAGATTTAGCGGCTATTTTATCAACACTAGAGCCTAATGATGTTTTATTCATCGATGAAATTCATCGGATGCCTTCTTATATAGAGGAAATTTTATATCCTGCCATGGAAGACTATGCTTTAGATATTATTTTTGGAGGGGAAGGTAGTTCTAGAAGTATTCGTATTAATCTACCCAAATTTACATTGGTAGGAGCGACCACTAGAATTGGAGATTTAACTTCTCCCTTAAGAGATCGTTTTGGAATTATTTCTAAATTACAATATTATACTACTGAGGAGTTAACTAAAATAATAGAAAGAACTTCTAGGGTGTTACAAGTTCCAATTGAAAAAAAGGCAGCCTCTGAACTGGCCTCCAGAAGCAGGGGAACTCCTAGAATTGCCAATCGATTATTTAAACGTGTTCGTGACTTTGCTCTTGTCGAAGGAAATGGAAAAATCGATTTAGAGATTACAAAGAAAGCACTTACGAGATTAAAAATTGACGAAATGGGACTAGATGAGGTAGATCATCAATTACTCCGAGCAATTATTGAAAAATTTAATGGGGGACCTGTTGGAATTGAATCGCTTGCAAGTGTGATTGGGGAGGAAGTAACGACCATTGAAGATGTTTATGAGCCATATTTATTACAGCAAGGTTTTTTAAAACGAACGCCACGTGGGCGAGTTGTTACACTTCTAGCCTATGAGCATTTAAAAATTGAATATCAGAACAGTATGTTTGATTCATAAAAAGAAAAGGGGATTAGTATGAAGAAGGATTATAGTAATAAGATATTTCAAGGAAAAGGATTACGTGATATTGTAGAACAAATACGTGCAATTGTGAGTGGCGATTTTTCCCTGAGTCAAGAGTATGATGGTGGATTGAAGGCAAATACACTTACGAGTTTTTTACAGGTAGATGAAGTGAGGGGTCAAAGGATTCTTCAATTTATCTCTTATGTGGATGATTTGTTAATTTCTGTGAAAGAGAAAGTTTCTTATATCATCACATTTTCTAGCTTATTAGAGGATGGAAAACTAAATGCAGAATCACTAGATGATGGATATATTTTTATATTAGCGGAATTTTTTAGGTATCGTACAGTTGATGAAATTAAGAAGCTTATCTCTCTTGTTAGTGTTCCCGAATTGGTTCAAGTTGTTCGAAGTAAGACACTAGATTATCCTGTTAGAACGGAAATTTTAAATTACGTAGTGGATCAATATAAGACACAGGGAATTGACTCTACAAAGCAAAATGAATTTCTGTCACAAATGATTACTAATATTCAAGGATTAGATTACTATAAACTAATGGAAATGATATATTCATAGAAGAAGGTGTTAAATTATGCAGTTAGAAGATTTTAATTATGTGTTGCCAAAGGAATTAATCGCACAGACTCCTTTAACGAAGAGGGATTCTTCTAGACTTCTAGTTTTAGATAAAGAAACAGGGGAAATTTGTCATAGAAAATTTCCTGATATTTTAGATTATATGAAAAAAGGGGATACACTCGTTTTAAATGATACCAAAGTTTTACCTGCTCGGTTAATTGGAGTGAAGGAAGAAACACATGCTGTTATTGAAATTCTTCTATTAAAAGATATTCAGAAAGAAATATGGGAGTGTTTAGTAAAACCAGCTAAAAGGGTTCATGTGGGAACCATCATTGACTTTGGAGAAGGAAAATTAAAAGCAAAGTGCATTGAGGAAAAGGAAGATGGGATTCGACTTTTTGAACTGATTTATAATGGAATTCTAGTAGAGATTTTAGAAGAATTAGGAACGATGCCTTTACCACCTTATATTCATGAGAAACTAGAGGATCAGAGTAGATATAATACGGTGTATGCTAAAAATTTGGGGAGTGCAGCCGCGCCCACTGCAGGTCTACACTTCACAGATAAATTACTAAAAAAAGTAAAAGAAAAGGGTATTAATATCGTATATGTAACCTTACATGTTGGACTTGGAACTTTTCGCCCTGTAATGGTAGAAAACATTGAGGAACATAAAATGCATACAGAGTATTTTGAAATGACCAAAGAAGCTGCCCTTATTTTAAATGAGACAAAAAAACGTGGAAATCAAATTATCAGTGTTGGAACTACTAGTGTTAGAACATTAGAAACTGTCATGAATCGCTATGGAAAGTTTCAGGAGTGTTTTGGTTTCACTGACATTTTTATCTATCCAGGATATCAGTTTCAAGCAATCAATGCATTAATTACAAACTTTCATTTACCAAAATCTACTTTATTAATGTTAGTGAGTGCATTCGCTGGTAGAGAAAATGTTTTAAATGCTTATCAAGAGGCTGTAAAGGAAAAATATCGTTTCTTTTCTTTTGGAGATAGTATGATGATTCAGTGTAATTAAAAGAATTGCTTTGTATTTTAAAGAGTGCTATAATAATGAGCTTAAGGGGGAATAAGGATGTTATTAATACCAGAGCAAATCAGATTTTTAAGAAATTCAATTCATAATCTAGAAGATGAATTGAAAGAATATAGTAATTATTTTGAAACTATGGAATATGAAAAATTGGAAATTAACAATAAGACACAGCCATTGGATCATATCATTTCAGATGGATATAATTATAAATTACAACAATTAAAAGAATATAGACAATTGTTAATGCAAAGTAGTTATGTTAGAAAAGTACCAACAAATCAGATTGGAATTGGAACTAGATTTAAAGTTTGTTTTGATGATTTAGGAGTATGTCAATTCATTTTAATAGATTCTATGATAGGGAATCACTTATCTGATGAGTCTGTTACTTTAAGTAGTATTTTAGGACAGAATGTAATAGGCAAAAAAGTAGGAGACTCTTTTTCTTATAGGGTAGATTCTTATAATGAGATAGTTTCTGGGACAATCGAAGAGATTTATAAAGAAAATAATCAGGAAATTGGTTTTATTCGTACGCGAAAAGCGGATCACAGAAAGTGTGAAATGGTTACTAAAGAGATAGATTCCTATATAGAGAAAATAGGAGAAAGAGTTGCTGCTTCCATTGAATATGATCGGCAAATTCCAATTACTCAAAGTCAAGTTTTATTGCTTCAAGAAGAATTGGAAAGGTTAATCTATTTTCAAAACTTTAATATTGAGGACTCCATAGAAAAGCGTAAGCTTGGTAGAAGGATTGGACGAATTAAAAATATTTTAGCAAATCGTGAGATTGCTTTACCTATAGTGGAGGATGTGATTGAGATTGGCTCTGTGTTTAGTATTATGCTATTTGAAAAAGACCATACAATTATAAAACGTGTAGAACTCATTGGAAAGGCATATAGTGATGAATTAAATGATGAGTATATCGAGAAAATTAGCCCACTTGGATCTAGTGTGTATGGTCTTCATAATAATGATGAATTTGTGTATCGTACAGGTCCTCATTTTATTACAGGTATAGTGTATGATATAGATAACAGTAAAGGCCCTAGAGTTCTAGATGCGTTAGAGTATCAGAAGAAGATGCAAAAGAAAATTAGTTGATTTTAAGATATGACTATTAAAAAGGGAGGTACTAGAACATGAAGATTAAATATCAATTATTACATGAAGAAAAAAATACGTGTGCTCGTCTTGGAACAATTGAAACTAATTATGGAGTGGTTGAAACTCCAATGTTTATGCCTGTTGGTACAAGAGCAACTGTTAAAATGTTGACACCTGAAGAGTTATATGAAATGCATTCAGGGGTGATACTCGCCAATACATATCATTTATGGCTTCGTCCAGGAGAAGATTTAATAGAAAAAGCAGGGGGACTTCACAAATTTATGAACTATCATGGCCCTATTTTAACAGATAGTGGGGGGTTCCAGGTTTTTTCTCTTGCTAGGCCAAAGGATATTACGGAGGATGGTGTTCACTTTAAGAGTCACATCGATGGAAGTAAACTATTTTTAACACCTGAAAAGAGTATTGAAATTCAAAATAAATTAGATAGTGATATTGCGATGAGTTTTGATGAGTGTCCACCAGCATCTGCTTCTTATGAATATATGAAAAATAGTATTGAAAGAACTCTTCGTTGGGCAAAAAGAGGGAAAAAGGTACATTCAAATCCTAGACAGTCCTTATTTGGAATTGTTCAAGGGGGAGCCTATGAAGATTTAAGAAAGTTTTCTGCAACTGAGACTGTAAAACTTAACTTTGACGGTTATAGTATTGGTGGTGTTGCCAATGATGGAGAGTCAAAAGAAGATATGTATAAGGCAATTGAATATTCGATTCCTTATTTACCAAAGGACAAACCTAGATATTTAATGGGTGTTGGAGAACCTAGTGATATTATTGAAGGAGTGATTCGTGGAATCGATATGTTTGATTGTGTTCTACCTACTAGAATTGCTCGTCATGGGAATGCTTTTACTCGCCATGGAAAAATGAACATTAAAAATGCAAAATATAAAGAAGACTTTACTCCAATTGAAAAAGATTGTGATTGTTATGCTTGTAAAAATTATACAAAAGCTTATATTCGTCATTTAGTAAATGTGGATGAAGCTTTAGGTGGGAGACTTCTATCAATTCATAATATACGTTTTTTAATTCGTTTGACGGAGGAACTTCGTGAAGCGATTAAAGAGAATCGTTTACTAGAATATCGTGATGAATTTTATAAAGAATACAAAGAAAAAATATAAACTATAATTCAGGAGGGGTTTTGATGGAAAGAATGATTGAAATATTAAAATATTTAAAGGGTAAGACTTACTTTATGCCAAGTGGAAATAATGATGTTTGTATGACAAAAGAAGAAATAAGTAATTTGTGTGAGTTAGGAATTTTGTATGGATATATGAGAGAAACTGATAGTTTTTACGTTTCTTCTAGAAAGCGTACGAATAAAATGATGGAGATATTATTAGATTCTAAAAAAGAAATAACGAAGCATGAGTTAAATGTAGTATTTGGGATTTCTGATTATCATATTCGTAAATTGTTGGATGACGGCAAACTTATATTAGTAAAAAGAGGTGTCTATCAATCCAATGTGGTAAAAGTGGAAATGGAAAGTACTGCTCTTCCTCAAAACTTAACAGTGACGGAAGAAATGATGAAGGCAATTGATGAAAATAATCTTCCTGAAGTTTTAAACCTTTTAGAAGAGACCGAGAAAAATGAATTTATAGAACTTTCTAGAAACTTATGGAAATGGGTAATGACGCAGATTCTTGGAAATGAATCCATAAAAGCAGAAACTCCAAAACAAGAACAAATAGAACAGTGCCCTAAAGAATCAGAAGTTTTTGATGATATTTCTATTTTAGAGGAGGAAACTCAGAAACAAGAATCAAGTGTGGTATCTATAGAAACAGAGGAATTACAAGTAGAATTGTCATCTGAAGAATCCGAAGAAGAAAATTTTAGTTCTACGACAACTACTGAATCTAGTGATGATGTATTAGAACTAGAACTTGATCATATGGATTATATACCTACTGGCTTACCTTTAGAAGAATTATATAGACTATATTTAAAAAATAGGTATAATGATCCAAGCCTTGCCAAAGAATTTTTATTAGAATATAAAGATCAATGTGAGGAAAGAAATATTCCGTTTGATTATCTTCAATTAAAAAAAATTAATCGCTTGGTAGAAGATTTTAATATTTCATCAGATCAATTGGCGAAAGAGCGAGAACTTAAATTAAGAATTAAACATTTTTTAAAGCGAGAACTAAATTTGAATGAATTGAAAGATTTAGAAGAAGCACTCAATCAATTTGATGATTTATATCAAGATCGTGGAGTTCAATCTATTTTGTATGGAGGAGATTATCAGGCAAAGATTGGAAATTATTCTGAGGCTCTTAAAATTTATAATTCTCTTCTACAAAAGGAACCATGGAATACAACGATATACCATAAAATTTCTTCTGTATTTTTAAAGATGGGTAGTGTAGAAAAATTAATTCACACATTAGAAACAAGCCTACACTATGTTCCTTATGATGATTACTGGAGAGCACAATTAGCCTTTGCTTATATAGAAAAAGAAAAGTTTTCTAAAATGAGAGAATTAGTTGCATCCGATAGATTTAAAAACTTCAGTCAATATGGATTGTGTATTAGGGCTATTATTAAAAGATTAAGTACTCAAATTTATCAGTATGAAAAATACTTAAGTTCTAATATAAGTTTTACTTATTCCAAAAAAATAAAAAATAAAATGGATGTGATTATTTTAGAATTAGAATACTATCAGGAATTATATAGTCAACTAAAAGATTACAGTGATTTAGACGAAGAAATGATGACAGGAAATTATTTTCTAAAGGAATATGAGGACGAAGTATACAATGTTACAATTGATTCAGAAACTTTAAATATTTGTCCAAGAAGGCTAGAAGAGTATGTGGAAAATTTTCAAACTTCGATTCCAATGGATGAGGAATTACTATTATATATTGCAGCCGCTAAGATTATGTTTACTCATAAATGGTCAAAACATGGGGAACACTATTTAAAATTAGTTAGACAGGTGCATTCTTCTAATCCTGCGATTCAAAGGGAATACCAACAGTTAATTAAAAATAAAAAATTGTATTTAAACAAATAAAAAGAGATTGTAAGTAGTTTGACTACTTATTCTCTCTTTTTTAATCTTCTTCTTTTTTATTAATACCAATCATACTTCCGAGGACAGAGGAAATTAATAGAAGCAAATAATAAATACATACTCTAATATTTAGTCCTTGATCTAATCCTAAATAACCAATTAGGAAGAATAAAAAAATCATGATACTTCCGATTTTCATTCCCTCTAACCAGCCTTTCTGTTCACATTTTTTTCCGAGAAAGAATCCACCAATAAATAGAGAAATCATCGTTAAAAATAAAATTAAATACTCGGTTACCTTTAAAGAAGTGATATTAAAATAGCCGAGAAGTGTCGATGCCATACTAAAGAATCCAAGGAAAATAAGTACAAGTAGAAATGCTTCTCCATATTTTTTATATTTCACTTTTATCACCTATTACAATCTATGTATTTGAATAGTTTTTTATTCTTTGAAACATAATAGAGTTAGGTGAAGGAAATGGACTATGTAATTGTATTAGAGAGAACCTTTTTATTTTATATTTTAATTACTATTTTGTATCGTTTTATGGGAAAAAGAGAAGTGGGTCAGTTAGGAATTGTCGATTTAATCGTTTCTATTTTAATCGCAGAACTTGCAGCTATGTCGATTGATAATCGTGATGAAAGTATATTTTTATCTATTTTACCGATTGTATCTTTGGTTTTAATTCAAGTAGGGATGGCTTATTATTCTTTAAAAAATGCTAAGGTTCGTGATGCGTTTGATGGCGTGCCATCCATTATTATAAAAAATGGAATTATTAACTTTAAGGAAATGGTCAAACAAAGATATAATATTGACGATTTATTAACACAATTAAGAGAACAACATATTCGCTCTATCGAAGAAGTAGACTATGCTGTTTTAGAAACTAGTGGGAATTTGAGTGTATTTAAGAAAAATGGGGAACTTTCTTCTGAATATCCGATGCCAATTATATTAGATGGAGAAATTCAAGAAGAAACTCTACAGGAACTTGAAAAAGATGAGAAATGGGTACTAAAAATGTTAAGAAATCAAAAAATTAATTTAGAAGATGTCTTCTATGCCTTTTATCGTAAAAAAGAACTTTTTATTATACGAAATGAGAATGATTCAAAATAAAAAGCCCCAAACGGGGCATAATAACTACGATTTTGGTGAGAGTATTTATAGTTATTACAATAATCATTATAAAATTAAATTGTGTAATTTATGTGAAATAACTCCTTTTATATCCAAATTTTTTCTATAATTTCTATAGAAAAAGGGGATAGGAATTTTACATCACATTCTTTGATCACAGCTTTTACCTTTAATTTTTCCTGGTATTCCTTACTTAAAATATGATTTTTCCCGAGAATTGTAATTAATTTATTTTCATTTTTATAATCTGCTTCAATTTGTATTAAATATCCAACTTCCAATTCTTTTGTTTCTGTATGTTCCAGTGCTTCTTTTACAGAATTAGAATAGGCACGAACTAATCCACCAGCTCCTAGTTTGATGCCACCAAAATAGCGGATGACAACACAGAGGATATGATTCAGGTTCTTTTTATTTAAAATTTCCATCATGGGGATTCCTGCAGTTCCAGAAGGCTCTTTATCATCTGATAGTTTTCTTATACCATCGATAATATAGGCATAGCAGTAGTGTGTTGCATCCTTATATTCTTTTTTAATATCTTCTAGGTATTGATTTACTTGCTCTATGTTTGTTACATAAAATAACTTGGTAATAAATTTCGATTTTTTAATTTCTAGTAGATGGGTTGTATCTTTTATAATTCTTTTCATAGAAATCACCATTTCTATTATATCTTGATTTTAAAAGAAAAGGAATCATTTTGGGATTCGAAAGTAAAAAACCGTTCCTTCTTTTTCATTGCTGATTACTCCATATTCGAAATTATGTAGTTCTAAAATCTGTTTTACAATCGATAATCCTAAACCAGTTCCAATGATAGATCGTTGATGGTCCTTTTTAGATCGATAATATTTATTCCAAATATTTTTTAAATCCTCTTCTGGAATTGGTTCTCCTTGATTTTTAATTTCGATTAAATAATCCTTTTTTTGATCTGTAACTTGGATTTCAATTTCTTTTTTCTCTTTACTATATTGAATTGCATTATTAATCAAGTTATAGAATACTTGCTCTAATTTTTTTGAATCTGCTTTAATTTTGATGTTTTTACATCCTTCATATCGAAACTGATAATTTTCTTCTTCTTCAAAAATTTTATAACGGTCTAGAATAGATTTTATAAAATCATCTAAAACTAATTCCTCTATTTTTAGTGTCATCATTTTACTTTCCATTACAGATAAGGTTAGAATATCATTTACTAGATGGTTGAGTCGGTCGGTTTCTTCTATAATTACATTTAGATTCTGTTCCCTTTTTGTTTTATTTTTATAAGTTAAATCTCGAACCATTTCGGCATAGGCTTTAATCATCGTCAGTGGTGTTTTTAAATCATGAGAGACATTTGCCATTAATTCTTTTCTTAATTGATCCGTTTGTTCTACTTCGTGATTTGCATATTCTAGTGTTTTAGCAAGCTCTGTAATTTCAAAGAATTCATCTGGAATTTCAAAATCTTGGTGATTCTTTTTTTGTCCAAATTTTTTAGTAGCATTTGTCAGTTTTATGATAGGAGCGGATAGTTTTTTTGAAATAAAATAGGAAACCATTAAAGCAAGAATTAAAACGAGAATGGTAACTAAGATGAATTGCTTTCTTAAAATAGAAACTGTAGAATCAATGGGAACTAGAGAAGAACTTGCGAAAATATAGAATTTATTATCCAGTTTTAAACTATTTACTAATGTTTTATTTTTAAAGAGTGGGTTAATGGTAAAAAAATGATCTTTTTCTAAATGATTGCTAATGAATTTTTGCTTATATTGATTTAGAACCTCCTCTGATAAACATTCTTTACTTAGACTATTGGTTGCGTAGTCTGTATTTGAAAGGACATCTGAAACAATAATACATACACCTGACCTATGTGCTATATTAGAAACTTCTAAGAAAAATTCCTTTTGACTTTCACTTTTTTTATAGCTTCTTGAAATAGATTGAACTACATGTTCTAATTCTTTTGTTTTGGAAGATTCATAATAGGAGGGGAGTAGGACAATTTGAAAAAACCAAAGAAGGACTAGAATTAGGATAGAGAAGAGGATTAAATATTTCCATATCTTAGTTCGGATACTATTTTTCATTTTCTTTTGGTAATTCGAATTTATATCCGAATCCTCTCACTGTAGTAATTAAGTCTCGGTATGAACCTAAGCTATTTCTTAACATTTTGATATGAGTATCTACGGTTCGATCATCTCCAAAGAAATCATATCCCCAAATTTGAGAGAGTAGGTGATCTCTTGAAATGGCAATATTTTGATTTTTGATTAAGTAAGTTAAGATTTCAAATTCTTTTGGAGTTACCTTAATTTCTTTGTGGTTAATCTCTATTGTATGTCCCTGAAAATCAATTAAGAGATTTCGATAACAAAAGGTGTCTATTTCATGGGTGACTCGTTTCATAATTGCCTTAATTCTAGCGATAACTTCTTTGGGAGAAAATGGCTTTGTAATATAATCATCTACTCCTAATTCAAATCCTAAAAGCTTATCATATTCTTCTCCTCTAGCAGAAAGAATTAAAGTTGGAATGTTTTTTTCTTGTTTTAATTGTTGATAGGCAGAAAGACCATCGAGTCTTGGCATCATAATATCTAGTATTAAAAAATCAATATGCTCATTTCGAATAATCTCTAATGCTTCGAGTCCATCTTTTACTTCTAAAACTTGATATCCTTCGTGAATACAGTATTCTTTGATGACTTCTCTGATTCCTATTTCATCGTCTGCAATTAAAATCTTCATAATCATTTCCCCTCTTTCATTTTATTATACATATTTTTATGTAATTTTTGTGAAAAAAAGAAAACTTTTGATTTCTCAATTGTTTTCTACACTTAGTCTTTCATATTCTAACACTTTTTCATTGTTTTTATTTAGTTGTTTTTTCATTTCGTCTTTCATACGATGCATATAATCTTCTCTTTCTAGTAAATTTTTTTCTATTTGAGTGATAGAGTAGATTAAGTCTTTATATTCTGGAAAAACAGTTTCATAAGAAGCAAATTCTCGTTCAAATGTCTTTTTTAAGTCTTGGATTTGGTGGATTCCGTCTTTGACTAGATAATCAATTGAATCCATATCGCTTAAGGCATTTGTAATCATAGAATGATAATCTTGATAGTGATATTCTGTAATTGTTTTTTCATCTCTTCTAGGAGTTAATAGTTTCTGAATTAAATTAACAGCAATGATTGTTTCAACAGCGGTTACTAGATTTGCTTTTGGTTTTGGATTCATTTTAAAAAAAGATATGAGTAAAAGTGCTCTTGTTAAAACACCCATTGCATAGTGTAATTTAATTTCAGTTCTTTTGGTAACTTCGACTGCTTCACTCACTTTATTTTCAATTTCTTTTAAGTATCGTTCTGAATCTATTATGAGATTCTCAATTTCTTTACTTGCTTTTTCTAAATCTAGGTATTCGTCTTGTAGTAATTCAAAATCAATATCTCGTTCTTCGAATTCATTTTTCTTTTCCTCTAATTCTAAAGATAGTTCTTCTTGCATTCGTTCGAATTCTAAAATTCGTTTCATTAAATCTGTATATTCATCGCTTCTTTTTAAGTCCTTCATGGCATCATCTATTACTTGTTGATTTTTTACATAGCTTTTATATTCTTCTACTAAACCCGTAAAGTATGAGTCTTTTAACTCATAAATATGATCTAAGTTATGAGATTTATGAATGACTTCTAGCTCTTTTTTGATTTGCTCTAAATAGGTTAATAAACGTTCTATTTCTTCAATTGCTTCTTCTGTATCCGATACTTGATAGATAGAATCTTTACTTTTTTGAACTATATCTAGTTCTGTATAAAGTCTTTTTAATTGATATCTATTTTCTTTTAATAGTCGTTCTAATTCAGTAGCTACCTTGAATTCTAAGATTTCTTCTTTTTCTTGTCTTTCTTCTTTTCCTCTTTGAAATCTTTCTATATTTTCTGTATCTTGAATTGGGAGTGTAGGAGATACTTTTTTGGTAGTTTCGACTATGGGTGGCTCTTCTTTATTTTCTAATGTTTCTTTTCTTTTTTCTATGATTGGAGTAGGTTCAATTTCTATTTTTGGTGGGGTAGAAGAATCTAATTCTGTTTTTTTTATAGGTTCTTCTGGTGGGATGATATTGGTCGGTTCTAAAATGATAGGTTGTTCTGAAACAATTGGTTGTTTCCCAGTAACTATTTCTTTTTGTTTCTCTGATTCTTTATTTGCCTCTTTCTTTTTTTCTATTACAATTTTTTGTTTTTCTTCTTCTGATATTCCTTTTTTTGGTGTCAAAATAGGAGGTTTTTCGTACTCTGGTATTTTTCTTTGCCCTCCTATAATGATTCTTTCTTTCTTTTTTCTTTCTAATTCTCTCTCATCTATTTCTTTTTTTTCTATCTCTAAAATTTCTTTCTTTTTATTTTGTACTTTGGTATTTTTTATTCTTTGTTTTAAATCTTTTTTTCCGCCTCTTGAACCAATTCCACTGAACATAAGTTACAACTCCCTTTCTTAAATCCGTTAGTATTATACTAAATATCAGTGGGATTGTAAATAATGGGGTGTAAGAATTTTCTTGCTAATTTATTGGATTTTTGATATTATATGGGTAATTTAAAGGGGGCGTTATAATGGAATTAGGAAAGATTGGTGAAAAAATTGGATCTATTTTTCCGATGAAACCCAATGAATTTGGACAAATTCCAAACCAATTTGAAACCATTCAGGAAATCTATCAAACAATTTCCAAGTTTTATAATGAAGAAGAATGGACAATCAAGGATTTTAAAAGTTTTCGTAGTAAATTTGCATCAAGAGGAATTGATGAGATTCTCTATTTAGGAGATTATATCACTGCATTTCTAACACTTCCAAAGGAACAATGTAAAACATTAATATCTCATATTGATCAAATGTTTCGGTTTTCAACTTTAGTAGAAAGAGAAAAGTTTGTAATGGTTGATCCAGAAACGAATCAGCAAAAAGAATGTTACCGGGGAGTAGAACGTCCCGCTCAAATGGGGGATATTGTTACTATATCGAATGCGATTTGGTCGGAAGGAATTCGTTTGATTCACTTAGATACTTCCAATATTTTAAATGAGAAACTAAGAGATTTTTCTACCAATGAAGCATTATCTTTCTTACACCAATTGGTATTAAAAAATAACGAATCAATGAAAGAGATTATTGAGGATGTGACATCTGATTTTGATATTCATTTTACGGAGCTTTTTCAAATTCCTGAGTTTGTATTTGCTCTTTTAAAACAAAGAGAAAATATAACAAACTATGTTCAAAAAGTTATTAGAAGAAGAATTATGGCACTAGAAAATGAGAGTGGTAAAGTAATCAGGGATTATATCAAGAATAGTTACTGTGACAAGAAAGCAGAAAGATCAAAATATAAAAAGAGATGTGAAGAATATCATATTCATTAATTTTCTTTTAGGGCGATTCTTAAATAATAAATACTTTTATAAATGGTAAAGAAAATATTTACAATTAGGGATAATAAAAATCCCCACATACCAATTCCTAAACATAAAAACAAAAATAAACTGATACTTCGTATTAAAACACTTTGCCATGAAATGGTAAAAGTTTCATTTGCTTTTCCCATCGCTTGTAAGCTTGCAGAAAGCGGGGTCTCAATATATTGAAAAAGGAAAAAAGGGGCAAGGAATTTCATGTATGAGATTCCTTTTGTTGTGTGGTAAACTAGTTGTAAGGAGTTTTTTGGAAAAAAGAAGAAAAATAAAGTAACTGGGAGTCCTATGCAGAAAGAAAAGAGGAGTCCTTGTTTTAATTTTTTCTTTGTATAGACAATATTTTTCTGGCTATAACTTCTAGAAATGACAGGAATTAAAGCTTGAGATACAGCATTTGTAAAGAAACTTGGAATTAAAAGAAGGGGAATTACAAATCCACTGATGATCCCGTATTCTTCTAAAATATAGCTGTTTGTGTATCCTAAGAAAGAAAGAACGGTCGTAATGATAATTGGTTCTAAAAAATAACCAATATTTCCTACAAAACGGCTACCTGTTGAGGGAATTGCCAAAGACAGGATTTGATTTAATTCTTTATGTCGAGGAATTAAATCACTTTTTCTAATTTCTATATTTCTTGGTAAAAAGAATAACAAAATTAGAATACTTGAAAACTCACTAATTAAATTTACTAAAATTAAGAAGGTAACGGCATAAATTAAATTCATTTCTAATAAAGTAGGAATGAATAGAATAATACAGATAAATCGGATAATTTGTTCAATGATGTGACTAATTACATGAGGAATCATTCTCTCTTTTCCAAAAAAATATCCACGTAAAAGATTGGATAATGCTTCAAATGGTAATACGAGTGCAATTGCTAAAATTGGAAGATAACAGCGGGGTTCTCTTAATAAGAAAATAGAAATTGTTTTAGATGAAAAAATGATGATAATTATTAAAATGAGATTTGTAATCAGCACGATAGGGAGGGATGAAAACATTAAAAGTTTATTATTATTTCTCTCTTCACTGACTAATTTTGAAATGGTTGTTGGAAGACTTAATTGCGACATACTCATAAATAGAGAAAATGTAGGAAAGATTAAAGAATAAAGGGCAATTCCTTCGAGCCCTACGAGTCTAGTTTGTGTGATTTTTATAATCATTCCAAGGATTTTAGTAATCGCACCCCCAATCATTAAAATAATTGCTGATTTTATAAATCTTTCTTTGTTCATTTTTATCATCTCTTTGCTTCATTCTATGTAAAACAAGTAAAAATTTTTCTTAAAAACTTTTCTAAATAGTGGTTTTCCTATATAATAAAAATAGATAGGGTGAGTCACATGGAGAATCATAAAATCTACAATTTAAGAAAGAAGATGCTTCCCGTACTTAGGACGAAAGTACATGAGTTAAATAAGGTAGGAATTTCTGGTGTTTCTATGGATGAAATTTGGAAATTTTTAATCGATGCGAAATGGAAGAATATGAAAGAAATATCTTTATCAGAAATGGCAAATGATATTCTAACTTTGAACGTAGAAATAAAAGAAACGTAGGTGATATTATGGCAAGAAAAGAAAACTATACAATTGATGATTTAATAGAAAAGGTAAGAAAATATCAATCGAATGATGAAAATATTGAATTAATTAAAGAAGCCTATTTCTTTGCGGAAAAATGTCATCGTGGGCAATTTCGAAAAACAGGAGAAGAGTATATCATTCATCCTTTAAATGTTGCGATTATCTTGACAGAGATTTATGCAGACAAAGAAACGGTGATGGCAGCACTTATGCATGATGTGATTGAAGACTGTGATGTCGAAAAAGAAGAGATTGAAGAAAAATTTGGTAAGGAAGTTGCTTATTTGGTATATGGAGTCTCAAAGCTTGGTCGCATTAATTTTTCTACAGAAAATGAGTATTTAATTGATTATTATAAGAAGATTATTGTAGGTATGAGTGAAGATGTACGTGTGATCATTGTAAAACTTGCAGATCGTCTTCATAATATGCGTACACTGTGGGCGCTTCCTGAAAATAAACAAAAAAAGATTGCGAAAGAAACGATGGAAATTTTGGCACCTCTTGCTCATCACTTAGGAATTCATAAGATTAAATCAGAACTGGAGGATTTATCTTTAAGATATCTAAAACCAGATGTTTTCTATGATATTGCAGAAAAACTTAATAAAACGAAAGTGGAACGTGATAATACGGTAAGTGAAATGCTTCGTTATGTTACAAACCTTTTAACAGAACATGGGATTACACATGAGATTAAGGGAAGAGCAAAGAGTATTTACAGCATTTATAATAAACTGAATAAGGGGAGAAAATTTTCTGATATCTACGACTTATTAGCACTGCGTATTTTAGTTCATACTGAACAAGAGTGTTATTTGGCACTTGGAATTATTCACTCAAAGTTTAAACCAATTCCAAAGCGATTTAAAGATTACATTGCGATGCCAAAACCAAATATGTATCAATCTCTTCATACAACTGTATTTGGAATTGATGGATATTTATTTGAGATTCAGATTCGTACCTATGAAATGGATGAGATTGCGGAAAATGGAATTGCTTCTCACTGGGCATATAAAGAACATAAAGATGCATCGGTTTTAATGCAAAATACGACGGAACAAAAATTACAATTCTTCAAATCTATCATTGAGTTAAACGAAGATAAGATGAGTAGTGAGGACTTTGTAAATAGTGTAAAAGACGAAGTCTTAAATAATAACATTTATTGTTTTACGCCAAAGGGTGATATTATTGAACTTCCTCACGATGCGACTCCGATTGATTTTGCCTACAAGGTACATACAAGAGTAGGAGAAACGATGGTAGGTGCGATTGTCAATAATAGTATTGTGCCACTCGATTATAAATTAAGAAATAATGATATTGTAAAAATCAATACTTCTAAAAGTTCCAAAGGACCTTCTAGAGAATGGTTAAATATTGCGAAGTCCACTCAAACTCGAAATAAAATTCGTTCGTTCTTTACAAAGAGTGAAAAAGAAGTGTATATGGAACGTGGTAAGGAGCAACTGGAAAAGGAACTCAGAAAAAGAAAAATTGCATATGATGATTTCTATCAAGCTGAACATATTTCTTTGATACTAGAGCATTTAAAAATTTCTGATATCGATGAGTTATATTTAGAAGTTGGGAATGGAAAGTATTCTTCTATGATGGTAGTTAACTTAATTTATAAAAAGGAAGAAGAACCATCTATCGAGAAAATTAAGAAACCAATCATTAAAAATAGTGATACAGATATTTTGGTATCTGGAATTGATAAAGTAAAAGTGAATTTAGCAAACTGTTGTAGCCCCATTCCTGGAGATGATATTATTGGATATATTACCAAAGGAAATGGAATTAGTGTCCATCGTGCCAATTGTCATAATTTGGAAGTATTGGAACGTAGAAATGTGGATGTTTATTGGAGTGATGCACCCAAGGAACGTTATCAGACAACTATTTTAATTCATTGTAATACTAAAGAGGATAAGTTGTTAGAAATGCTTCAGAAGATTAATATGCAGGATGCAAGTATTGATAAATTTGTAACCATGAGTAAAGGGGATGATACAGTTTATGAAGCAGATTTATATGTAAAGAGTCTTTCTCATTTACTAAGAGTCTTTTCAGAACTTGATAAACTTTCTTATGTTACAAGGATAGAAAGGTTGATGAAGTAATGAAAGTTGTTCTACAAAGAAGTCTCGAAGCATCTTGTACAGTGGATGGAGAAGAAATTGGAAAGATTTCAAGGGGTCTTGTACTTTTGACAGGATTTACAGAGGGTGATACAATAGAAACGATAGAATGGATGGTTCGAAAGGTTTTGAATTTACGTATCTTTGAGGATGATTCTGGTGTGATGAATTTAAGTCTTTTAGATACAAAAGGCGAAATATTATCGATTTCTCAATTTACATTATATGCAGATACCAAAAAAGGAAATCGACCAAGCTATATGAAAGCATTAGGTGGAGAGGATGCCGAAGAACTTTATAATATATGGAACCAAAAATTATCGGAATTTGTGGACATATCTACAGGAAAATTTGGTGCGGATATGGAAATTCGATTGGTCAATGATGGACCTGTTACAATATTATTAGAGAGGTGAAATGATGAAAAAAGAACATATTAATTATAAATTAGTAAATATCTTATTAGTTCTTTTAATCTTTTATTTAGTTTTACTTACTTCTGGATACTGGTGGGGATTTATTCGTAAGATATTTAGTATTATGATGCCATTTATCATTGCATTTATTTTTGCTTATATTTTACGACCGTTTGTAAAAAAATTGGAGGATAAGGGAGTGAGGAGGCCAATTGCTCTTTTATCCGTTGTCTTGATTGTTTTACTAATTGTTATCGGTTTAGTAGGAATCACAGTACCAGTTGTTTATGACCAATTAATTTCGTTTACTAAGACAGTAAATGACGTTATTAATAATTTCAATGGAAAATTTGATATAGAGCTTGGTGAATTTGAAGCAACGATTATGGAAACTTTGAATACATTGGTGAAAGACTTTGGAACTTATATTTCTACTGGTACCATTGATATTTTAGGAAAGAGTGTTAATTTCCTTACGAATTTGATGATTATCTTCATTGTTGGAATTTATTTACTAGTCGATATGGAAAAGATTCGCTCTTTTATAAAAAAATTTTTAAGAAAACGATCAAAGAAAGCATATCGTTACTTAAAACAATTAGACGTAGAAATTGGAAATTACCTACATGGTTTGGCAATATTTATGATTATTCAATTTTTTGAATATTCCATTTTATTTCGCTTAGTAGGTCATCCAAACTGGTTACTCCTTGGACTTCTCGCATGCTTTACAACTGTTATTCCATACTTTGGTGGAATCATTACGAATATTATTGCAGTCATTACTGCGACTGCCATTTCATGGAAGTTGAGTTTAGCAACTTTAATTATTACTTTTATTTTCCCAAATATTGATGGGTATTTAATTTCTCCACATATTTATGGAAAAACGAATAATGTCAATCCAGTTCTTGTAATCATTAGTATGGGATTCTTCAGTAGATTCTTTGGAATTGTTGGAATTATGATGGGTCTACCTGCTTATATCATTATTAAATGTACTTGGCAGTTTTTCGATGATGACATCATAGAAAAGATTCAAGATGTAAAAGGAGCGAAGGACTAAGAAAAAAAGGGGAATTCCCTTTTTTAGTTTGATTTTTGAAGTTCTCTGAGCAAATTTACTTCTTCTAGTTCACTCATCGTTACAAATTGGAACCCCTGTTTTTTTAATTTTGGAATTATCCTCTTTAACGCTTCTTTACTTCTTTCAAAGATATCATGCATGAGAATAATATCTCCATCTTCTATATTTCTGGTTGCACGTTCTACAATTCGATTGATGTTATGAATTTTCCAATCTTTTGTGTCCACTGTCCAAAGGGCAATTTCTAGATTTGTGTTTTTTCGGATACGATTTGTAATAGAACCATAGGTAGGACGAAGATATCTTGGAGTATAGTGGAGTTTTTCTTCCATCATTTGTTGTGTTTTATCGATTTGATTTATTAATTCTTTCGTAGAAAGCCTGCTGAGCCACTGATGATTATATGAATGATTTCCTAATTCATTTCCGTTTTCTATACTTTTTCTTAATACATCTTGGTACGCATCGATTTTATTCCCTACAATAAAGAAAGTTGCATTTACCTGATTTTTCTTTAATATTTCAAGAATCTCTTCTGTATATTTGCTTGGTCCATCATCGAATGTTAAGGCAATCACTGGCTGATTTGGGTCAATGATATTATGGCTTTTAATGATTTTTATTTCCTGTTCTTCTTGATTTTTATTGGAAAGTAATAATTTATTGTCTACTTTTTGAAAGACGGGAATAATATCATAATAGTCATCATTAAATAGAAACGGATTAAAATAAAAAATAATTCCTGCTTCTGTAATTCTAAAAGTTTTAAAGTTTTCTGTAAATAATTCATTAAAATCATCTTCTGAAATACAAGAAGAACATTCTGCTTTTAACTTCCCAAATACATAATTTTTCCAAGAAGAAAAATCGATGGAATCTGTAAACAGTTCATCTAAACTCTTTTCTTTTTCGGTTTTAGGGTTCCAAGTCCAACAATCAATTCGTTTGTAGGGGTAAGTAAAGGTGGGACCAGTCATAAAGGTAGTATATGAGATATTCCATGTATCTGGTTGAATGATTTCAAAGGTATAATCAATATTTAATTCATCACGATCTATAAGTAATGGATGCTCAGTTTTTTTGATTTGCTCATAGAAAAAATCGGTTTGTTCTTTGATATGCTTTTCCAATAAATCATTTAATTTTTTACTAGTAGTAGTAATCGAAGTAATACTTTGTACATAATTGGAAGTATCTTTAATATCACTTTCTACAAAGTAAGGCTTGTTTGTTTGTTTTGTTTCAAGAACTAGACATCCTATCAACACTATAAATAATAAAAAAATAGGTATGATTATCCATCTCTTTGACATAAACATCCTCCTAGTTCATTTTATGTCAATATCTTCTCATTTAAGATTAAACATTGACCTACATTCCACCAATTTACGAATCTATATGTTACATGTTATAATAAGTAGGAAAAGAAATTACAGAATCCTTCTACTAGATGGGAGTTGGGAAAACGATGAATTTATTTGATGAAGAAGAGGAAAAGAAATTTGAATTTCAACCTTTGGCAGAAAAGATGAGACCGACGACATTAGAAGATTTTTTTGGACAAGAGGAAATGGTTGGAAAAGATTCTCCAATTCGAAAAATGATAGAAAACGATACCATTACTTCCATGATTTTTTGGGGTCCTCCAGGTGTCGGAAAGACAACACTTGCTAAAATTATTGCAAAACAAACAGATTCTTTATTTTATGAATTATCAGCTGTTACGGCAGGAGTAAAAGAAATTAAAGAAATGATAGAGATTTCTAAATTTAATCGGGTAAATGGAAAAAAGACAATTTGTTTTGTAGATGAAATTCATAGATTCAATAAGAGTCAGCAAGATGCTTTCTTACCTTATGTTGAAAATGGGAACATTATTTTAATTGGTGCAACGACAGAGAATCCTTCCTTTGAAGTAAATTCAGCCCTCTTATCGAGAAGTAAAGTATATGTATTAAAAAGTTTATCGAAAGAAGATATCGTTCATATTTTAGAAAGAGCATTAAAAGAAAATCATGAATATAAAAAGGTAGAAATCGAAAAAGAGTGCTTAGATATTATTGCAGATGTTGCGAGCGGAGATGCAAGAACGGCACTTAATACTTTAGAAAATGTAATTAATATTACACCTTTTAAGAAAAATAAAAAGGTAATTACAAAAACAAGTTTAGAGCAGTCCTTACAAAGTAAAATCTTTTTATATGATAAAAATGGAGAGGAGCATTATAATTTGATTTCCGCACTTCATAAGTCAATGAGAAATAGTGACCCAGATGCTTCACTTTATTATCTAGCTAGAATGTTAGAAGCAGGAGAGAATCCTTTGTATGTTGCAAGACGTCTCATTCGTTTTGCATCAGAAGATGTAGGACTTGCGAACCCCAATGCCCTAGTACAAGCAACAAGTACTTATAGTGCATGTCATTATAATGGAATGCCAGAATGCAATGTCAACCTTGCCCAACTAGTCGTCTATTTAAGTCTAAGTCCAAAGTCTAATTCCTTATATACTGCTTATATGGAGGCTTCTAGGGATGCTAGAAGTACTAGCGATGTAAAGGTACCACTTCACTTAAGAAATGCGGTTACGAAGTTAGATAGTGAACTCGGGAATGGAAAAGGATATCAGTATGCCCATGACTATGAAAATAAGATTACCAATATGCAGTGTTTACCGGATTCATTAAAGGATAAAACATACTATCATCCAACGAAGAGTGGACATGAAAAAAAATTTTTTGAAATACTAAAAAAGATTAATGAAATTAAAAAGAACCAATAAATGTTAAATATATAGGAAGGAGGTATATAGGATGAGTGAGGAAATCAAACAATATATCAAAGAAAAATTAAAATTAGTTCCTACCAAACCAGGAAGTTATCAGATGAAGAATAAAGATGGAATCATCATTTATGTAGGAAAAGCAAAAAACTTAAAAAAACGTTTAAAAAGTTATTTTATTGGGACGGTTACAGGAAAGACCGCTATGTTAGTTGCAGATATTGTTGACTTTGAATATATTGTTACATCGACAGAATTAGAATCTTTAATTTTAGAAATTACCTTAATTAAAAAATATGATCCTAAATATAATATTCTTTTAAAAGATGATAAGAGTTATCCCTATATTGAATTAACAAATGAAAAATATCCAAGATTAAAAATTGTTCGTAATATCAATCGTAAAAAACATAAGAGTAGATTGTTTGGTCCTTATCCTAATGTGACAGCCGCTAGAAAAACAGTTAATATGCTTCATCGTATTTATCCTCTTAGAAAATGTGAAAACTTAAAAAAAGAAGTATGCTTATATTATCATATTGGAGAATGTTTTGGGTATTGTGAAAAGGAAGTAGACAAAGAAAAACTAGAAAGTATGGTATCAGAAATTACTTCTTTTTTAAAAGGAAATAGTGATTCTTTAGTAAAAAAATTAGAAAATGAAATGCAAAAAGCAAGTGATGCCTTGAACTTTGAAAAGGCGATTGAGCTTAAGGAGATGTTACATGATATTGAAGTAACACTTACAAGACAAAAAATCGATTTAAATAAAAATTATAATTTCGATGTATTTGGATATTATCAGGATAATAATTATGTATCAGTCGTTACTTTTTATATTCGGGAAGGTTTGTTATTTGGAAAGCATCAAGATATTTTTACATCGGTTGAACAGGTATCGGAAGAATTACTTTCTTATATTATTCACTTCTATGAAAAGAATAATATACTACCAAAGGAAATTGTTTTGCCAGAAGTAGTCGATGAAAAATTACTAGGAGAATATTTACAAGTAAAAACATTAACACCACAACGGGGGGATATTAAAAAACTTGTAGAACTCGCAAGTGATAATGCGAAAATCTTCTTAAATGAAAGGTATGAAAATATAAAAAAGGATGAAACCAATCGCTTAGAAGCAGAGGAGGAGTTACAGAAATTATTACATCTTCCCAAACTAAAAAGGATAGAAACGTTTGATAACTCTCACTTATTTGGAACTTTCTATGTTGCAGGAATGGTCGTATTTGACCACTTTGAACCAAATAAGAATGAGTATCGTAAGTTTAAAATACAAACAGATGCGAAAGATGATTTAAGTGCGATGAAAGAAGTAATCTATAGGCGCTATTTTAAAGTAGTGATGGAAGAAATAGAAGCACCCGATTTAATTATTGTCGATGGGGGAGAACTACAAATTGAAACTGCTAAAGAGGTATTAGATGGATTACATTTAAATATTCCTTTATGTGGTTTAAAGAAGAATGATAAGCATAAGACAAGTGTTTTGGTAAATAGTAATTTAGAAGAAATCGAGGTAGATAAAAATAGTAACTTATTTATCTTTTTAAATAAAATTCAAGAAGAGGTTCATCGTTATGCAATTACTTATCATAGAAACGTACGAAGCAAGGGTTCTTTAGCATCATTACTAGATATGGCACCTGGAATTGGAGAAGTCAGAAAAAAAGAACTATTAAAGAAGTTTGGTTCGTTAAAGAAAATGAAGGAAGCTACATTAGAAGAACTAGAAGAAGTACTTACACATGATGTTGCTTTAAAGTTTATGGACTATTTAAAAGATTTATGATATAATACAAGCGCATAGGGGGGAAAGAATATGGAAAATAAAGAAGAAGAGTTCAAACAAGAAAGTGAAGATCAAAAGCAGGACATTATTACCATGGAAGAAGCAGAAAGATTGGTAGAAGGAGATACTGAAAACTATATTAAAAACATTCAATTAGGGGCAGCTGTGATTGGTACCATAGCATTTGCCATTACTGGTGGTCTAAGTATGTTGATTGCACATCATGTAGGTACTCCAAAGAACCACTTTACTTATAAAATCGATAAAGAAGGAAAAATTCAAGTATCTGGAAGAGTGAAATATAGTGAGGTTAAGAACAATTGGAAATTACTTGAAAAGGAACTAAATAATGGAGAATCTAAATTATATATTGTGGATTGGTATTTTGCGAAAGAGGGTGGTGGATATATCAATGTTCATACTGATAAACATATTGCAGATCATGGAGCATGTGAAGATGTTCTAGTAGACGATGAATATATAGATGAAACAGTTCTAAATGTAGAAAATCTAGGACCCTATCTACTTAGTTATGATATGGTATATGATAGTTATACAATTGAAGATATAGACCGATTACTAGGACTTATTGAAGCAGACTATGTGTATAGTACGTCAGAAGATGAAAATAAAGTAATGATGAAGATAAATGAATAAGAATAGAATATAGGTTGGTGAAGTATATGAGTAAGATTCAGGTAATGGATGAAGTGCTCGCAAATAAAATTGCAGCAGGAGAAGTAGTAGAACGTACAATGAATGTAGTAAAGGAACTCGTTGAAAATGCAATTGATGCGAAAAGTACGGAAATTCATATTGACCTGATGGATTCTGGTGTTAAAGAAATTAAAGTCACGGATAACGGAATTGGAATGGACCAGGAGGATGCATCTTTAGCCTTTTTTCGGCATGCTACAAGTAAGTTAAAAGGACTGGATGATTTATTTCATATTGATAGTTTAGGTTTTCGAGGGGAAGCACTTCCATCCATCGCGAGTGTTTCTGATGTGCTATTAAAAACCAGTAATGGAGAAAGTGGAACAGAGATTCATATTTCTGGAGGAAAGACATTATCGATAGAAAATGGAGAGCTTCGCTGTGGAACGAGTATTTTAGTCAAGGACCTATTCTATAATACTCCTGTTCGTTTAAAGTATTTAAAGAGTCTATATACGGAACTTTCTTATATTACAGAATATGTTCATAAAATGGCACTTTCTTATCCAGAAATTAAATTTGTACTTACCAACAATCAAAAAACACTTTTAAATACAGATGGAAGTGATCGCTTATTAAAAGTCATTCATGATATTTTTGGATTGTCCGTAACAACGAAGATGATTGAAATTCATGGTGAGAATGATGACTATGAGATTTCTGGATATATTTCTTATCCTGAGGTTCAGAAAAGTAATAAGAATGCAATTACACTTTTAGTAAATGGGCGCTATATTAAAAACAATGAAATTATACGCATGATTACAGAGAGTTATCATACGTATATGCCACCAGATAGGTATCCCATTGTTGTTTTAAAAATAGAGGTAGATCCAGTTTTAATTGATGTAAATGTACATCCTACCAAAATGGATATTAAATTTTCTAAAATAGATACTTTAAAAGAATTAATTCAAGCAGTTATAAAAAAAGAACTAGAGCATTTAACTTTAATTCCAGATGCTTCTTTAGAAACGATGATAGAAAATGGAAAAACTAAGATTAGTACCAATTATACTATGAAGACGGAAAATGAGTTCGATGCCCAAAAAAAAGAAGAAGAATTTAAGGAAATTGAAGAGATGACTTTCGATTTTTCAAAAGATACACCTTATGAAGTTCAAGAGGATACTTCTTCCTATGGAAGAAAAGAAGAAGTGGAAACGGAAGAAAATGTTTCTATATCGAATGAACAGGAAGCAAGAATTAAAATGATGTATCCAGTAGGGCTAGTTCATGGTACCTATATTATTGCTGAAAATGAAGATGGAATGTTTTTGATTGATCAACATGCAGCGAATGAAAGAATCAATTATGAATATTATTTGACAGAATTAGGGAATCCGAAACCTAATAGCATTGATTTATTAATTCCGATTACATTGGAATTCCCATCGAATGAATATCTAATTTTAAAAGAACATTTTGATTTACTTACTAGTATGGGATTTTCATTTGAAGAGTTTGGGTTACAAACACTCGTAATTCGAACGATTCCTATTTGGTTACCGAAAGGAAATGAAGAACGTGCAATTCGTAAAATTTTAGAAATTATTATTGAAAAAGAGTCTTTTGATATGGAGCGATTTGTACATAAAGTTGCTGCGACCGTTGCTTGTAAGGCATCCATTAAAGCAAATGACCATATTGAAAAAGAAGATATGGAAATATTATTAGAAAGATTAAGGAATTGTGAGAATCCCTTTACTTGCCCACATGGAAGACCAACTATTATTACATATTCTAAATATGATTTAGAAAAACTATTTAAACGTTCTATGTAATGGAGGTTATCTATGATTTATGTAATTGTAGGTCCAACTGGTGTTGGAAAAACAAAATTAAGTATTGCGCTTGCTAAAAAGTTAAATGCAGAGATTATTAATGCAGATAGTATGCAGGTGTATAGGGGATTAGATATTGGAACTGCCAAAGTAAAAGAAACGGAAAAAGAAGGAATTCCTCATCATTTGTTTGATACCCTAGATGTTCATACATGCTATACAGTTTATGATTATCAAAAAGATGCAAGAAAAAAGGTAGAAGAAATCATATCTCGAGGAAAAAATGTAATTTTAGTAGGGGGGACTGGGCTTTATATTCGCTCTTGCTTATATGATTACCAATTTCAAGAAGAAGAAAAACAAGAAACCTTTGATGATTTAAGTAATGAGGAACTATTAGAAAACATTTCTACTTATATGCAGAGAGATTCCATACCAGTTCACCCAAATAATCGAAAACGATTGGTTCGATTACTAAATCGTTTACAAAATGGGGATGTGGATTTATCTAAAAAAAGTGAACCTATTTATGATTTTTATATGATTGGACTTACGACTTCTAGAGAGACTCTCTATGAAAAAATTAATGAACGAGTCGATTCGATGGTAGAAGAGGGACTATTTCAAGAAGTAGAAGCACTATATAAAAATAATATTCATAGTAAGGCGGTAGAAACAGGAATTGGATATAAGGAACTGTATCGTTATTTTGAAGGAAAATGTACAAAAGAAGAAGCGATTGAAGAGGTAAAAAAAAATTCTAGGCATTATGCGAAAAGACAATATACATTCTTTAAACACCAATTTCCAGTTCATTGGTTTGAAACAGATTATGTAAACTTCGATAATGCAATTCAGGCTGTATTAAAGAAAATAGAAGGGAGAAATTCTTAAAAAGAAATAGAAAAGGAACTTTAATTGTTCCTTCAGACTGTTGACAAATATGTTCAACAGTCTTTTCATAAGCAAATAAATTTGA